>PMKE01000071.1:0-6600 GCA_003158585.1 Alphaproteobacteria bacterium | reverse complement strand
GATCCTGCTCGATTCCATCACCCGGCTCGGGCGCGCCTACAACACCGTCGTGCCCTCTTCCGGCAAGGTTTTGACCGGCGGCGTCGACGCCAATGCACTGCAGAAGCCCAAGCGCTTCTTCNNCACCGGCAATTCGGAAATCATCCTGGACCGCAAGGTGGCCGACAAACGCGTCTTCCCAGCCATCGATATTCTGCGCTCCGGCACCCGCAAGGACGAGCTCTTGGTCGACAAGGGCACGCTGGCGAAGATGTATGTGCTGCGGCGGATTCTCGCGCCGATGGGCACCATCGACGCCATCGAGTTCCTGCTCGACAAGCTGCGTTCCTCGAAGAACAATGGCGATTTCTTTGAGAGCATGAATACCTGACGGGTGTCAGGCCAGCTTTAGCCCGCAGTGCTTGGCGAAGTGGCGGAAGTCGCCATCGCGCGCGATCAGCGCCACATCGTGATCAATGCAGGCTTGTGCGACAAGCGTGTCGGCGACTTTGCATTTCAAACCATTCTTCTTGAGTTTTTGGCGTGTAAACCCCGCGCGCATCCAGTAACCATCGAGCACATCCAGCAACTTAACATCCGGCAGCACTGACACCAGCGCAGCCTGCGATAAGGGATCGCTTAAAATTTCGGTGACGACGACAGGAGGCAAAACAAGCTCACCGGCCGCTATCACACTGTCTAGTTTGTCGATATCGCGACCCTTCTCACCCTGGAGGTAAGCGACAAGCGAGCTGGTGTCACAGGCGATCATTCGTCGTCGTAACGCAGTTCATCAAGGCTCATGGAGAACTTCACCTTGCCGCGGAGCCTGCGAAGCTCCTGCTGCGCCCGAATCGACGCAAGTTTTTTGAGCCCCGCCCGTACCGTTTCGGTCACACCTTGACCGGTGAAGGCTTGGGCTTTTTCAAGGTCTCGGCCCAGCACTTCCACCGTGATTTTTCGTATCTCGTTCATACCAGCCTTTATACCATAACTAATACTGGTAATCAAGCTGGTTGCATGACTGGTCACGGCACCAGGATCGTCGCCCCAGTGGTTTTCCGCGAATGCAATGCCTCGTGCGCGGCGCGGGCGTCGGCCAAGGGGAAACGCTGGTTGATGGCGATCTTGACGGCGCCGCTCAAGATCACGGCAAACAAATCGTCGGCCATCGCCTGAAGCGCTTTCGGCGCGGCGGCGTAATGGAACAGCGTCGGGCGCGTCAGGTACAGCGAGCCCTTGGCGCTGAGCAGGCTTGGCTCGAAAGCAGGCACCGCGCCCGAGGAATTGCCGAAGCTCACCAGCATGCCGCGCAGTGCCAGGCAATCGAGCGAGCCCTGGAAGGTGTCCTTGCCCACGGAATCATAGACCACCGGCACGCCCTCGCCCTTCGTCCATTCGCGCACCTGCGCCACCCAGTCGTCTTGGCGCAAATTGAGCAGGCGGTCGTAGCCGTGCGCCTTGGCCGGCTCCATCTTGTCGTCGGAGCCGACCGTTCCGATCACCGTGCAGCCGAGATGCTTGGCCCACTGCCCCGCGATCAATCCCACGCCGCCGGCAGCGGAATGGATAAGGATCGTCTGGCCGCGCTGGACGGGGAAGGTCTGCTTCAGAAGATACTGCGCCGTGAGGCCCTTCAGCATGGCGGCCGCGGCGGTTTCCTCGCTGACACCGTCGGGAAGCTTCACCAGACGGTCGGCCGCCACATTGTTCGCCTCCGCATAGGCGCCGAGCGGCCCTAGACAATAGCCGACGCGATCGCCCGGCTTGAGATCGCTCACGCCCTCGCCCACCGCCTCGATAACGCCCGCCGCTTCCAGGCCGAGGCCGGACGGCAGCGGCACGGGATAAAGGCCGGAGCGCTGATAGGTGTCGATGAAATTGACGCCGATAGCCTTGTGGCGGATGCGGACCTGACCGGGCGCGGGCGCCGGAAGCTCGATCTCCTGCAAGGAAAGAACTTCGGGGCCGCCGGTCTTGGCGAAGCGGATGGCTTTCATGTCTTGTGTCCAATGCTGCCGTGCGCGAAGGGAATAGCGCCCTTGCTTCCCGCCTGTCGATCAGCAGATCGCCGCGCTAGCTCAAATACTGCCGGAAAAACGTGAAGGTGCGGCCGTTGGCGAGACCGGCATTGGCGCGGTCGTAATGGGCGCCGCCGGGTCGCGCGAAGGCGTGGCCTATCTCGGGATAGGTGTGGATGGTGACCAACCGGTTGCCGGAAAGCCCGTCGCTCACCAGTTTTTGCGCTTCGGGCGGATGGTATTCGTCCTTGCCGGCGACGTGCAGCATCAGCGGTTTCTTAATCTTGGAAGATTCGCCGAGGAAGTTCTGGATGTTCATGCCGTAATAGCCGACGGATGCGTCGCAGTCCGTGCGGCAAGCGGTAAGATAGGCCAGGAACCCGCCGAGGCAGTAGCCGACCGCGCCCGCCTTGCCGGTTGAGCCCGGCAGCTTGCGCAGATAGGTGAGACCCGTCTGGATGTCCTTGACGCCGGTGGCGGCATCGAAGCGCTTCATCAGGTCGAAGGCGCGCTGCCATTCCGCTTCGGTCTTGTCGGTGAGCTGAACGCCCGGTTCGAGCCGCCAGAAAAGATCTGGCACAAGTACGAAGAAACCGCCGGCCGCGAATTCGTCGGCCAAGGAGCGCATCACCGAATTGACGCCGAAGATCTCCTGAATGAGCAGGATGCCGGGACCGCGCCCGGCTGCGGGACTCGCAAGATAGCCGGCGAACGAACCGCCGATAGTGACGTCTTGTCCTGGCATGGCGCCACTCCTCTTTGCGCCAAGGTTAGCGGGAGCGGCGCCATATCGCCAAGCAGGTTATTGCGGCCGCGTGTTCTGCGGCGGACGCGGCGGCAATTGCAGCACTTGACTGAGCGTCACCGGGTTGGCGATCGGCGCCGAGCAGTTCTGGTGCTGGCAGACATAGGCGGTGGGCTGGCCGTTCTCCATGGCTTTGCCGTGCGCCGGATGCGTCTCGGGCAATTCCTCGCCGGGCGCCACCACCAACAGCATGCGATTGGGAAGGCTGCGTCCCAGCACGGCATTCACAAGTTCCTGGGTCTTGGAATTGTTCCTTTGCCCCACGATGACGATCTGCAATCCGGCCAACAGGGTTTCGAGCCCGTTGAGATAGCTTCCCATCGCCAGGAAGGAGCGGCCGATCTCGCCGGCGAAGGCGTTGACGATGTTGCCGGAGCGGTCGCGATAGCTCACCTCGCCGGTGGCGAGGTAGAGCTTGGCGAGCACGCCCACCATGATGCCGTTGGCCGAAGCCGAAGCCTGGTCGAAAACCGTCCGTACACGGTGCAACAACGGCGTGTCGTCGGCTGCCGTCTGGCAGTAACCGCTGTTCTTGGCTTCCCAGAAGAACTCGTTCAGCACCATCGTCCAATGCTTGGCGTGGTCGAGATACTGCTTGTTGCCGGTCACTTCCCACAAAACGAGCGCCGCGCGCGCCATCTGCGCATAGTCGTCGGCGAAACCCATATGGCCGCGCTTGCCGTCGCGCCAGGAATGATAGAGCCGGTTGCCGTCGCTCATGGTCTTGATGACGAAGGCGAAAGCCTTCTCCGCCGCGACGAGCCACGCCGGGTTGGCGAAGGCAGCGCCCGCATTGGCCAGCGCCGCGATCATCATGCCGTTCGAATCGGCCAGCACCTTGTCGTCGCGTAGCGGCGCCTTGCGGGTCTGGGCGCGGGCGGAAAGCAACAGCTCGCGCTGGCGCTTCAGCAGCGCCTCGTCGGCGTCCGGCAGCGGATAGGGGAAAGTTCCCGTGCGCGCGATGATATTCTTGCCGTTGAAGGGACCTTCGGCGCGGATGCTGTAGACGTCCTTGAAGCGCTGGGNNGCGCTGGGCGAAGGTGCCCATCAACGTCGCGTCGATTTCCGGCGCGGTCCACAGGTAATAGGCGCCTTCCTCCCCGTCGACATCGGCATCGAGGCTGGAGGCGAAAGCGTCGCCCGCCATCATCTCGCGCAGCACCCAGCCGATGGTTTCCTCGACGCGCGCGCGATAAAGCGGCACGCGATTGTGGATGCCCACAAGCGTCAGCAAGTCGACCATCAAAGCGTTGTCGTAAAGCATCTTCTCGAAGTGCGGCACCAGCCAGCGCTCGTCGACCGCATAGCGGTGGAAGCCGCCGCCGACGTGGTCGTAGATTCCCGAAAGACACATGGTGTCGAGCGTCACCTGCACCAGCTGCGGGAACTGCACCGCGCCGGTGCGCAGGAAGGAGCGCCACAAAACCTCGACAAGCTGCGCGTTGGGGAACTTGGGCGCGCCGGTGATGCCGCCGTAGAACAGATCGAAACGCTGCGCGACATGCACCGCCACGACGTCCATCAGCCTGGGATCGAACGGCCCGCGCAGATCGCGCGACCATTGCGCGCCGAGCGCTTCGGAGAGGCGGCCCGCGTCGTTGGTGACGGCTTCGCCCTGCTCGCGGAATTTGCGCGAGACGTCCTCCAGCACGCGCTTGAACGGCGGCTGGCCGAAGCGTTCCTCGTTGGGGAAATAGCCGCCGACGAAGAAGGGCTCGCCCTTGGCGTTGAGGAAGATGGTGAGCGGCCAGCCGCCCTGATAGCCCATCGTCTGCGCCGCGGCCTGATAGAGCTGGTCGATGTCCGGACGTTCCTCGCGGTCCACCTTCACGTTGACGAAGTTGTCGTTCATCAGCGCCGCCGTATCAACATCGGTGAAACTTTCCCGGTTCATCACATGACACCAGTGGCAGGCCGAATAGCCGATCGACAACAGGATCGGCTTGCCGCTCGATTCCGCTTCCTGAAAGGCATCGGGGCCCCAGGCATACCAATGAACGGGGTTGTCCTTGTGCAGGAGCAGATACGGGCTGGTTTCCTCGGCGAGGCGATTGTTGCTCATCTTCTTTTTTGCTTCCGGTGGCGCTGACGCGCGCATTGCGTTGTGGGACCGATATGGACCAAGCTTTACCGCGGCAAGACGAGCGCAAACAAGGCGGAAGGCGGTCGCGCTTCAGCTTGCCCGCGATGCGGCTCGCATACGGGAAAGGGCACTAGAAAGCCATGCCGCGCGGCGACACCATCTTCGCTCTGGCCAGCGCTCCCGGACGGGCGGGCGTGGCGCTGGTCCGCGTCTCCGGACCGGCGGCCGGAAATTGTATTAAGTCATTGACAAATAAAGATATTTTGGAAGAACGGCGAGCCGTGCGGCGGGCTTTGCGGACTCGCGGAGGAGAGCTGATCGACCAAGTTCTGGTGCTGTGGTTCGCGGCACCAGCCAGCCTGACCGGCGAGGACGTGGCCGAATTCCACCTGCATGGCGGACGCGCCATCCTGGAGGCTCTGACGGCGGAACTTCTCGCTATGCCCGGCGTGAGGCCTGCGGAAGCGGGAGAATTCACGCGGCGCGCGGTGGTAAACGGCAAGCTCGATCTGACGGAAGCCGAAGCCGTCGCCGATCTGGTGAACGCGGAAACGGAGGCGCAGCGGCGCCAGGCCCTGCGGCAATATGACGGAGCTTTGAGCGCGCTTTACGAAGGCTGGCGCGCGGAGCTGCTCAAGGCACTCGCCTGGTCCGAAGCGGCGATAGATTTCTCCGATGAAGAACTGCCGGACAGTCTTCTCGGCGAAGCGCGCAAGATCGCGGAAAAAACCAACAGCGCCATCAAAGCGCATCTCGACGACGCGCGGCGCGGCGAGCTGGTGCGCGAAGGAATGTTCGTCGCGGTGATCGGTCCGCCGAATTCCGGCAAGAGCTCGCTGGTGAATGCGTTGGCCGGCCGCGACGTGGCCATCGTCTCCGAAACCGCAGGCACTACGCGCGACGTGATCGAGGTGCGGCTCGACCTCGGCGGCTATGCCGTGATGCTGGCGGACACCGCCGGGCTGCGGGAAGCACGCGGGCCTATCGAAGCCGAAGGCGTCAGGCGGGCGCTGCACAGGGCCGAGACGGCCGACCTGATCCTGTTGTTGCTGGACGGAAGTACCGAAAATAATCAAGTGAAACTGCCAGAAAACATGGTTAACAAACCATGTCTGCGGGTATGGAACAAGGCCGACCTGCCCTGGCCTGTGCTGCATGAAGGTCTACATCTGTCGCTGAAGACGGGCGAGGGTTTGGACGAGGTCATCGAGGCCGTCACCCAAGCCGCACGCCGATGCCTGGAGACGCCGGGCGAGGCCCCGCCCATCACCAGGGCACGCCACCGCCATGCCTTGCACGAGGCTGCCGAGGCGCTGGAGCGCGCCGCCCTCGCCGCCGAACCCGAGCTGTTCGCGGAAGATCTGCGCCTCTCCGTGCGCGCCCTGGGCCGCATCACCGGCCGGGTGGACGTGGAAGACCTGCTGGATGCGATCTTCCGGGATTTTTGTATCGGCAAGTGAGCGGTACTAGGTAGCAACGTTCCAAATCCTGATAGTTGCAACAAAAACTCATTCCACTCTGGCGCTGCCCCTTGGGCTTCTACCGATACGTGCGGTAGGAGTCTGGTATGGGGGGTAAAACTAAACGAGGCGACGATAGTGGGGCGGTTATCGGCATTGTTGCCGGTAGCGCTTTCACGTTCGTGACGCTCGCTGTCCCCCTCGCCTTCGACGTGGACCCCATTATTTGGGTAAGCGTCCGGTGACGGCCGC
>PMKE01000080.1:1356-12718 GCA_003158585.1 Alphaproteobacteria bacterium | reverse complement strand
CACCGGCACCAAGATGATCCATCTGGGCAAGAACACGCGCTCGCGGATCGTTTCCAAGGGCGTCAGCGCGGGCAATGCGCAGAACACCTATCGCGGGCTGGTCAGCGTGCATCCGCGGGCGATGAACGCGCGCAACCATACGCAATGCGATTCCCTTTTGATCGGCAAGAAATGCGGTGCGCATACGGTGCCCTACATCGAGAGCCGCAATCCTTCGGCCCGGATCGAGCACGAAGCCACGACCTCCAAGATCGCGGAAGATCAGATGTTCTACTGCCTGCAACGCGGCCTTTCGCCGGAAGAAGCGGTGGCGCTGATCGTCAACGGCTTCTGCAAGGAAGTGCTGCAGCAATTGCCGATGGAGTTCGCCGTCGAAGCGCAGAAACTCGTCGGGATCAGTTTGGAAGGTTCGGTCGGATGATGCTCGAAATCAAAGACCTGCACGCCGTCGTCGACGGCAAGGAAATCCTCAAGGGCCTGACCCTTTCGATGAAGGCGGGCGAGGTGCATGCCATCATGGGGCCGAACGGCTCGGGCAAGTCGACGCTCTCCTATGTGCTGGCGGGACGCGAGGGCTACGAGGTCACGAGCGGTTCGATCACCTATGACGGCCACGATCTGCTTACGATGAAGACCGAGGAGCGCGCCGCCAAGGGCGTGTTCCTGGCGATGCAGTACCCGGTGGAAATCCCCGGCGTTACCACGCTGACGTTCCTCAAGACGGCACTTAACGCGCAGCGCCGCGCCCGCGGCGAGAACGAACTCGACGCGATGAACGTGCTCAAGTTCGTGCGCCAGAAGGCGACCGCGCTGCAAGTCACCGAGGAAATGCTGAAGCGCGCGCTCAATGTCGGATTCTCGGGCGGCGAGAAGAAGCGTCTCGAAATCCTGCAACTGTCTTTGTTCGAGCCCAAGCTCGCCATCCTCGACGAAACCGATTCCGGCCTCGACATCGACGCCTTGAAACTGGTGGCCGAGGGCGTCAACGCCCTGCGCACGCCGCAGCGGGGAATGCTGGTCATCACGCATTACCAGCGCCTTTTGAACTACATCGTGCCCGATCGCGTGCACGTGCTGGCCGGCGGGCGCATCGTCGCCGAAGGCGGCAAGGAACTTGCGCTGGAACTCGAAGCCGAGGGCTACGCCAATATCGCGAGGGAGCCCGCATGAGCGCAGCGCCGGCACCGCGCGAATCCCGGCGCGCCGAAGCGCTCGAGAGCTTCCGCGTGCGCGGGATGCCGCATCGCCGCTTCGAGCACTGGCGCTACAGCGACCTGCGCGCGGTGCTCGACGCCGGGCAGGTGGCGCAGTCCGGCACGGCTAACTGGCAGATCGAACGCGTGCCCGAGGGCGTCGAACTGTTCGACCTCGCCAAACCCGCGGCGCCGGAATGGGTGGTGCGCCATCTCGGCAACATCGGCAACCGGCCGACGATGGAAGAGGCCTCGCTGGCCTTCGCCGATGGCGGCGCGGCGTTGCGCGTGGCGCGCGGACGCAAGATCGCCGAGCCGGTGCGCATCCAGATTTCGTCGACGGGAAACCTCCGGTTGCTTGTGGTACTGGAGGAAAAAGCATCGCTGACGCTTTATGAGTCCCACACGGTCGATGCCGGGCTGCTGCGCAACGTCGGCGTCGAGGTGTCGCTAGCGCCCGGCGCGGAGCTGATGCAGGTGCGTTCGGCGCCGCCCATGCCGCGCTCCTTCGCCATCGAGCACATCGCCGTGGTTGCGGCTGAGAACGCCCATTACAAGGCGCATTTTGCGAATTTCGGCTCCCGCCTGTCGCGCACCGAACTGCACATCCTGCTCCAGGGCGAAGGCTCCGAGGCGCATCTTTCCGGCGTCACGGTACTCGGAGGCGAGAACCACGCCGACGTTACCTCTCATATCGAACACGTCGCCGGCCGCACGCTGTCGACGCAGCTCTTCAAACATATCGCAGGCGGCAAGTCGCGCGCCGTCTATCAAGGCAAGATCACCGTGCGCGAAGGCGCCGACGGCTCCGACAGCCGCCAGACTGCCAAGGCGCTGCTGATGAGCGAGCGGGCGGAAGTCGATCTCAAGCCGGAACTCATCATCTTCGCCGACGACGTGAAATGCGCCCACGGCGCGGCGGTCGGCGATCTCGACGCGGACTCCCTGTTCTATCTGCGCTCGCGCGGCATTTCCGAGCGCGAGGCGCGGCGGCTCCTGGTTCATGCCTTCCTCGAAGAGGCGGTGGCGGCGATCGAAGACGGGGCGCTGCGCGAATCCGTATGGCGCGACGTAGAGAGCGCTCTGCCGCGCGCGATGGAGGCGGCGCGATGATGGCGCAGGCCAAACCGCGAACCGCCGCGTTTGATCCCCCGCGCAAGGATTTTCCGATCCTCGAGCGCCGGGTCCACGGCAGGCCGCTCGTCTACCTCGACAGCGCGGCCTCCGCCCAGAAGCCGCTTGCGGTGCTGGAGGCGATGGAAGCTTTCGCCACCGGCGAGTACGCCAATGTGCATCGCGGCGTGCATTTTCTCTCCGGAGCGGCGACGCAGGCGTATGAAGCCGCGCGCGAACGTGTTGCCGCATTCCTGAATGCCCGCTCAGCCGAGGAGATCGTCTTCACCAAGGGCGGCACGGAAGCCATCAATCTCGTCTCCTATTCCTACCTTTCGCAGCGCATCGCTGCCGGCGACGAGATCGTGCTCACCGTGATGGAGCACCACTCCAACATCGTGCCGTGGCATTTCCTGCGCGAGCGCCAGGGCGCCGTCCTCAAATGGGTCGATGTCGCAGCCGACGGCTCGCTCGACGCCGAAGCGGTCGACGCCTCCATCGGGCCGCGTACCAAGCTCGTTGCTGTCACCCACATGTCGAACGTGCTCGGCACTATCACGCCGTTGAAGGCCATCGTTGCCGCCGCCCACGCCAAGGGCGTGCCTGTGCTGGCCGACGGCTGCCAGGGCGCCGTTCACGAAGTCGTGGACGTGCAGGACCTCGATGTCGATTTCTACGCCGTCACCGGCCACAAACTCTACGGGCCGACGGGCATCGGCGCTCTCTACGCCAAGCGCGCGCACCTCATGGCGATGCGGCCGTTCAACGGCGGCGGCGAGATGATCCAGGAGGTCACCCGCGATCTCGTCACCTACGCCGATCCTCCGGCGCGTTTCGAGGCGGGCACTCCGCCGATCATCGAAGCCGTGGGCCTGACGGCAGCGCTCGATTACCTTTCGTCTTTCGACCGCGAGGCGGTGAAGGCGCACGAGGCCGATCTGCTGGCTTACGCGCGGGAAGCCTTGCGCGAATTCAACTGGCTGCACGTTATCGGCGATGCGCCGGGCAAAGGCGCCATCCTTTCTTTCGAGTGCGAGGGGATGCATGCGCACGATGTCGCCACCATATTGGATCTGGAAGGCGTGGCGGTGCGCGCCGGGCATCACTGCGCGCAACCGCTGATGGAACGTTTCGGCGTGGCCTCTACCACGCGCGCCTCCTTCGCGCTCTACAACACACGCGAGGACGTGGACACGCTGATCCGGGGCCTCGCCAAGGCCAGGAAGATACTGGGCTGACATGACCATCGACGACAGCCTGCGCGAACTCTACCAGGAAGTGATCCTCGATCACTCGCGTCACCCGCGCCATTTCGGGCCGCTGGAGCACGCCACCCACAACGGCGAGGGCTACAATCCGCTGTGCGGCGACCGCGTGAAGGTACATCTCGCCGTGGACGGCGAGGGCCGCATCGCCGACATCAAATTCGAAGGCCGCGGCTGCGCCATCAGCCAGGCTTCCGCTTCGCTGATGACCGACATGCTTGCCGGCCGCACGCTGGCCGAGGCCGAAAAATTGATGGACGGGTTCCTCCATCTGGTGAAGGGCGAAGACGCGGGCAGTCTCTCCGAGGATGACCACGAGCGGCTGAACGTCATGGCCGGCGTTTCGGCGTTCCCGATGCGGGTCAAGTGCGCAACGCTGGCCTGGCACACCATGAAATCGGCTTTGGAGGGCGGCACTGCCGCCAAAACCGAATGAGCGCCGAACTTCAAAAAATCGAAGGCTCGGCCATCCCGCCCGAGGAGCTGGAGGCGTTCACCGCCAAGCTCGTGGCGGCGTTGAAGACCGTCTATGACCCGGAAATCCCGGTGGACGTCTACGAACTCGGCCTGATCTACAAGGTGGACGTTGCCGATAACAAAGACGTGAGCGTGGACATGACGCTGACGGCCCCCGGTTGCCCGGTGGCAGTCGAAATGCCCAACATGGTGCGCGAGGCGCTTGAATTGGTGGAAGGCATCGGAACCGTGACCGTGAACATGACCTTCGATCCTCCCTGGACGCCAGAACGCATGAGCGAAGAAGCCAGACTCGAACTGAACATGTTCTGATGAGCACCAAACCCCGGCGCGAAATACCCAAGGCCCTGTGCCTCTCCGAGGCCGCGGCGGCGCGCATCCGCGAGATCGTGGCGGGCGCCGAAGGCCGCATCGAAGGCGTGCGCATCGGCGTCACCAACGGCGGTTGCGCCGGTATGAGCTACACCATGGACTATGCCGAAAGCGCCCGGCCCCTCGAGGAAGTGGTCGAGGACCAGGGCGTCAAGGTGTTCATCGACCCCAAGGCTATCCTGTTCCTGATCGGCACCGAGGTCGATTTCGTGCGCGAGAAGCTGGGCGCCCGCTTCGTCTTCAACAACCCGAACCAGACGGCCGCCTGCGGCTGCGGCGAATCCGTCTCGATCACCCCCGCCAAGGCGGAGTGACCCGAAAAAGATTATCCTGCCGCCGGGAGGCCCGACGGAGATGACCCCGGGTTCTGAAGCCATCGCAGAGTTCCTTCCGGCCGCCCGCCGCTACGCGGCGAGGAACGGCGCGGGCGTGCTTGGCTCGCTCCTGGTGCATGTGCTCGTGGTCCTGCTTTTGTTTACGCTGGCCGTACAGCACACGACATCGTCCTTGCCCGCACAGGCGATCCCGTTCGTGCCCGTCGACCTCATCCGGCTGGGGGCCGAGACGCAATCGCCGCCCGCCGAGCACAGGGCGCTGGTGCCGCAGCAGCGCGCCGGCCGCCCGCAGCAGGCCGCAAGCCCGACGAATGCAACTGTCTCGCCGACCGGAACGAAACCCGCGCCGAACGACGCGCTCGATGCCAAGCTGCGGGCCCTGGCGCGGCTCAAGCAACCAGACACGCCCCTCAAGGTCATCGAAGGGCAGGGTATCTCCAACGTTGACGCCGCCAACGGCAGGGTCGGCAACGAGGCCACTTACAGCATCCGCGACTATGTGCTGGCCCAAATCCTGCGCCGCTGGACGCTGGACATGGCGAAGGCGAGCGAACGCCCGCTCGTCATCCCTCTACGCGTCGTGATGAAACGCGACGGCACCATCGTCTCCGCCGAGATCGTCGAGCAACAGCGGGCCAAGACCGACTCCCGCTACCGCGATATCGCCATCGGTGCGCGCAACGCGGCGCTATTGTCGTCGCCGATCGCCTTGCCGCCCGGCGATTATCCCAAGGAGATGCACTTCACCTTGAATCTCGATACGCGGGCGGTGGTACGCTGAAGAAGCGGGCCGCTACCGCGCGGGACGCTCCTGAAGTCGCGCGTTTGCTCAGCGCTGAATTGCGGCGGCGTCCTGATGCACTTGCGGGGAATTAATGGAAATGGGGAATCGGCCTTGTCGGTTCAAGAGGGGGTAGTGCCCTAATTTGATTTGACGGGCGCGAGTATGTGCCACCCCGGCGTCAGCCCCTGGTTATCAATGAGACGGGCTGCAACCACTCCAGCCACTACAAGAAATGCGACGGCGACCCCAATCCACAATGCGTAGCGAACAGGTATGCGCTGCATCATTTCCCCGTCCTTTGCTCCGCCACGATATCCGCCCGTACAGCCTCACGCGGCCCCGTAGCGGATCGATTATAGCACGGCATAGGACCGCCGCTAACTGTCGACCATCACGGCAGATCGCGCGCCAAACGGAAACCGGCAAGAGTGGAGTAGTCGAATTCACCGCCGTCGGCCTCGCCGCCGGTGCGCGCGGCCGAGCGCACGAAGACCGGCACGTTGTCCCACGAGCCGCCGCGTAGAACGTGCTTGGTGCAGGTTTTCTCCATCCAGGGCCTGCCGTCGCGCGGCGCATCGATATAACCCTTGTGCCAGCAATCGGCCGTCCATTGCCAGACGTTGCCGAGCATTCCGTAAAGCCCGAACGGATTGGGCTTGAAGCTGTCCACCTCCGCCAGAGCGCGGAAGTCGTACTTGCTGCCGCAGCCGTTGCAGTTGGCATTGTCTTTGCCGATGTCGTCCCCCCACCAGCGCGCCGTCGTAGTTCCCGCGCGGGCGGCGTACTCCCATTCCGCTTCGCTCGGCAGGCGGTAGGGGCCGGGCCCCTTAAGTCCCGGACGGGCGAGGCGCACTTCGGCGTTAAGCCAGGCGACATAGGCCTGTGCGTCCTTCCAATCGAGGCAGCTCGCCGGCCAGCGATGCGGCTCCTCGTCGTAGGGCGGATAGGCGTAGCCGCCGCCGGGCGAGCGCCACTGCATGTTGAGCAGCGCGTTGCAGGGTGCGGGCTTGTAGCCGGTGGCACGGAGGAAGGTGAGGAACTCCTCGCTGGTCACATCGTATTTGGCGAGCGCGAAGGCCTTGAGCGAGACGACGTGCTGCGGACCTTCGTTGTCGAAGCGGCCCGGCTCGCCGGCGGGGCTGCCCATGACGAACTTACCCGCCGGGATGCCCACCATCTCGGAACAGTTCGGGCATTCCTTGAATTCGCGGTCTCCTGGCGCCGCAGCGGAGGCAGCTAGGAAGAGGATTGCCAGTAGCGAATAGCGAATAACAAATAGGGTTTTCTGCCCCCCGCGTTTCAGCGGGGGGAAGTGGAGAACCGCGAAGCGGTGAGCCGAAGGGGGGCCCCCTTCGCCTCGCTTCGCTCGGCACTTCCCCCGCTTCGCGGGGGCAGAAAGCCATTCGCACTTCGCTTGTTTCACCAAAGCCGCACGCGCTCCTCGGGCGGCAGATAGTACTTGTCGCCCGGCTTCACGCCAAACGCGTCGTACCAGGCGTCGATATTGCGCGTCATGCCGAGAACACGATAGGGACCGGGCGAGTGGAAGTCGGTGTGGATGCGGTTGCGCAGGTCGCTCTCGCGGAATTTCGTACGCCAAACTTGCGCCAGACTCATGAAGAAGCGCTGGTCGCCGGTGAATCCGCCAAGCACGGGCGCCGGTTTGCCCGCCAGCGAGATGTGATAGGCCTTGAGCGCGATCGACAACCCCGCCACGTCGGCGATGTTCTCGCCCAGTGTCGCCTTGCCGCGGATGAAATCGCCCGGCAACGGCTCATAGGAGTCGTACTGACGAACCAGCATCGCGGCACGCGCTTCGAAGTTCCTGCGGTCGTCTGCCGTCCACCAGTTCGCCAGTGCGCCGGTGCCGTCGTATTTCGAGCCCTGATCGTCGAAGCCGTGGCTGATCTCGTGGGCGATCACCGCGCCGATGCCGCCGTAGTTCACGGCGTCGTCCGCATTGGGATCGAAGAAGGGAGGCTGAAGGATTGCCGCGGGGAAGGTGATGAAGTTGAGCGAAGCGCTGTAATAGGCATTGATCGTCGGCGGCGTCATGCCCCATTCCGACTTGTCCACCGGCCCGTAGAGGCGCTTGAGGTCGCGGTTCCATTCGAAAAGACGGCCGCGCTGCACGTCGCCGATCAGCTCGTTGCGCGTCACGACGTAATCCGAATAGTCGCGCCACTTGTCGGGATAGCCGATCCTGGCCTTGAAGAGGCGCATCTTCTCCAGCGCCTTCTGTTTGGTTGCCTCGCTCATCCAGTCGAGCGTCGCAATGTCTGCCTCATAGGCCTTGAGCAGATTGGAGACGAGGACTTCGGCCTTGGCCTTGGCTTCCGGCGGGAAGTAGCGGGCGACATAGAGCTTACCCAAAGCCTCGCCGAGCAACCGGTCGAGCAGGCGCACCCCGCGCGTTTCGCGTTCGTACTGCTGCGTGCGCCCGCCGATCACCGTTCCAAAGAAGGCGAAATCCGCGTCGTCGAAACGCTTGGGCAGGAAGCTCGAATAGGTATGCAGGTAATGGATCGTCAGGTAGTCCCGCCACACAGACACGGGCGTCGCGGCGAATATCATGGCCAGCTTCGGAAAGGCCGATTTCTCGGCGACGATCACCTGACGGTTGCCGTTGTCGAGCGGAATGCCCGCCTCGGCGAAATAGGCGTCCCAGGGAAATGCCGGCGCCAGCGCTTTTAGCTTTGCGGCGCTCATCGGATTGTAGGTTTTGTCGCGGTCGCGGCGATCCTCGTTCTTCCAATGCGCCCCGGCGATCCTGGTTTCGAGTGCGAACACGGCGGCGGCGCGCGCCTCCGCGTTCCGTGCGCCGGAAAGAGTCAGCATCTGCACGAGATAAGCCTTGTAGGCAGTGCGGGCCGCCACGAGTCCCTTATCGTCGAGCAGGTAGTAATCGCGGTTCGGCATGCCCAGCCCGGACGCGTACAGTTCGACGGAATAGGCATTGGGATTCTTGTCGTCGATGCCGATGGCGGAGTCGAATATGCAGTAGGTTCCCATGCGCACCGATCCCATGATGCGCGCCACGTCCCTGCGCGTCTTGAGCGCCGCGATGATCGCAAGGTCGGCCTCGACGGGCGCAAGTCCTCGCTCTTCGATCTGCTTCTCGTCCATGAAGGCGTCGTAGAAATCGCGCAGCTTGCGTTCCTCGGGCGAAAGCCGGTCGTAGGGCCCGGCTTCAAGATCGTTGACGATCGCGCGCATGCGCTGCTCGCTGAGGATTTGCAGGTCCTGGAAGGAGCCGGTGTTGGAACGGTCGGGCGGAATCTCGGCCTTCTTCACCCAGTTGCCGTTGACATAAGCAAAGAAGTCGTCGCCGGGCTTCACGGCACGATCCATGTTGTCGAGGTCGATCCCCCAGGCGCCGATCGTCGCCTTGGGCGCGGGCGGTGCGGGCGGGGGCGGCGGTGCGGACATGGTGCAGCCGGCCAGGACGAGACCAACCAGCATCGACAATCGGCGGTTCATGGCATTCTCCGTGAAAGGCAGAGGCTAGAAGAGGCTAGAGTTCAGCCGCCCGCGCTGCGACGCAAGTAACAGTCGCGCGACATAAGGCCCTGTCGGCCGAAAGCCTATGAAGAATTGCCGGATCAGGCCGCGTTGGAGGTTGCCGAGGCGGCTAGCTCGTCTTCGCTCACCACACGGTTGCGGCCCGTATTCTTGGCGCGATAGAGGCAGGCGTCGGCCCGCTGCACCAGCGTCTCGGGCGTGTCCTGGGGAGAAAGCTGCGCCACGCCGATCGAGATGGTGATGGTGCCCAGGATGTCGCCGGTCGATTTCTTGACCAGCTTCTTGCATTCCACCGTGCCGCGAATCTGGTCGGCAAGTCCGACGGCGCCCGCGAGCGCGGTCTGGCGGACGATCACCGCGAACTCCTCGCCGCCGTAACGCGCCGCGGTATCGCGGCCCTTGACGTTCTCAGAAAGGCAGTTGGCGACGAGGCGAAGCACCTGGTCGCCGGTCAAATGACCCCAGCTGTCGTTGAAGCGCTTGAAGTGGTCGATGTCGCACATCATCAGCGCGACCGTGGCGCCGCTTTCGTTGGCGTCCTCGATGGCCGCCTGCAATTCCGTGTCGAAGGTCTTGCGGTTGGCGATGTTGGTGAGCGGGTCGATGCGGCTTTCCTTGCGGACAGTGTCGAGCTGAGTCTTCAGCTCGGTGACCTGTTCGGAGGAGCGTTGCAATTCGCCTTCGAGGTTCTTCGCCCGCGTTTCCATCGCGCGCGTGGCGCCCACCAGCCGGTCGAGCACCTTTTTCACCGCGACCGGGGACTGTGTGCCGCCCATCTCGCTGCCGGCGGCCGATAGGGTGCGGCTGTAGTCGCCCGCATCCTTGCCCGCGGTCTCCAACTTGGCGAGGACCGCATCAAGCATCTCGCCGATGCCGGCGCCGACGTCTTCCATCGTCTTGGCGGCGCGCTCGCGCAGCAGGAACCGGGCCTTCAGCGCCTCCAGCACCTCGGGCGAAAAAGCATTGCGTTGGCGGATCATCTCTTCCATGACCTGCGACAGCACAGCGTTGCTGCCTGTGGCGTAGGCGTAGAACAACTCGTAGTTTTCAGGTGTGGGCGTGACGTTCCAATCGCCCATCAGGGCAAAGGCGGTTTTCGCCGAAGCCTGCTCGCGACTCTGTTCCGTCACCTGCGCCCCCGCATTCCTGAGGCGGTTTCCCGCCACGGCTGGAAGCGATTATGGCTTCGCCGAGGGTAAGAAAGCGTTAAGGGGGCGCTCAGCTTTCCTGTTGTTCGGTCTTCGGCTTTGCCGCACGCGCGGGTTTCTCCGGAGCCTTGGGCAGCTTGACCGGCCTCAAGAGGAACGCCGGTAGCTGCTGTGCGTCCGGTTGCGGCCTCGTCGGCTCCTGCCGGGCAGGCCTTTCCTTCATCGCCTGCGCATAGTGCACGGGCTCCTGTTTCACAGGCTGCGCGTGCTGACGATGCTGCGGCTTCGGCTGTTGCGGCCTCTGCTGTTGCGGCTGACGCTGTTTCGGCGCCTGTTGCACCGGCTTCGGCTGCTGTTGCGGCTTCGCGGTCTGTTGCACCGGGTTCTGCTGTGCCGGTTGCATCGAGGCGACCTGGCCGTGCGGCTTGACCGGGTGTTCGCGCTTGCGGTCCTGGCGCCCGCGATGGCGATCGTGGCCGGGACGTTCCTCGCGCGGCGGACGTTCGCGCACCTGATCGGCGAGGCCTTCCAGCTTGCGGCGCACCAAAGTCGTCTTGGTCAGCTTCTCGATGGCCTCCACGTATTTCGCGTCGCGCGAGGTGGCGAGCATGTAAGCCTCGCCGCTGCGCCCGGCGCGGCCGGTGCGCCCGATGCGATGGACATAATCGTCCGGGTGATAGGGCACGTCGAAATTGAAGATATGGCTGGTGGCCGGGATGTCGAGGCCGCGCGCCGCCACGTCGCTGGCGACCAGGATCGTGACCTCACCCGAGCGGAAGCCATCGAGCGTCTTGGTGCGCACCGACTGGTCGAGGTCGCCGTGCAGCGGCGCCGCGTTGAAGCCGTGCTTCGACAGCGACTTCGCCACGATGTCCACGTCGCGTTTGCGGTTGCAGAAGACGATGGCGTTGGTGATATCGCCCGCCGCGCGGATAAGGGTACGCAGCGCTTCGCGCTTGGCCCACTCGTCGTTGGGAACTTCGATGATCTCCTGCTTGACGTTGGTGGCGGTGGTGGCGGGACGCGCCACTTCCACGCGCACCGGGTTTTGCAGGAACTGCTCCGTCAGGCGGCGGATTTCCGCGGGCATGGTCGCCGAATAGAACAGCGTCTGCCGCGTGAAGGGGATCAGCTTGCAGATTTTCTCGACGTC
>PMKE01000080.1:0-1346 GCA_003158585.1 Alphaproteobacteria bacterium | reverse complement strand
CGGTCGAGCTTCTTGTTCTGGTCGTCGAACGACACGCCGCCGATCAAGAGCGCCATCGAAAGCTTGTTGAACTTGCCGTACTTCTCGAAACTCTCGGCGACTTGCGCGGCGAGTTCGCGCGTCGGTTCGAGGATCAGCGTGCGCGGCATGCGCGCCTTGGCGCGGCCGCGGGCGAGCAGCTCGATCATCGGCAGGGTGAAGCTGGCGGTCTTGCCGGTTCCGGTCTGCGCGATGCCGATGATATCGCGGCGCTTCAGGACATACGGAATGCCCTGCGCCTGGATGGGGGTGGGGGTCTTGTAGCCCGCTGCCTCGACGGCGCGGAGCAACTCGGGCGAGAGGCCGAGCATGTCGAAGCCGATGCTTGTTTCAGGCGGGGACACCAGCTCGGGCTCCTTGGCCGGCAGAACCTCGGTTTCTGGGGCGTCCTCTGCTGCGGATGGTGCGAGTTCTATTGTTGCGGAAATCTCTGGTGCTTCGGCAACGGAATTGTTTTCGATATTTTCAGGGGGGGTAGGGGGGGGAGGGAGGAGAGGGTCGCTCGCCCCATAGTATCCCGGCACTACGGCAACGAAATTGCTTTCGGCGCTTTCGAGGGGAGGAGGGGGGGACGAATCCGTTTGCTGCAATTCGAATGCCGTCGCAGACGGAAAAGCAACAGTATCAGAATGGCTTACCGAAGATTCCGCATTGGCGATTTCAGGTGTGCCGGCTTCCGTGCCGGCGGTCGTGTGACTACTCAACTGCGCTCCTTAAGGAAGGGCGCATTCAAGCGCCCGGCGGCAAGCCCGTATTGGCGCCGCTCCATATGTATCGCGGCTTATGGAGAACAAAATGTGAAAAGTCAAGGTGGGGATTTTTCTGAGAGTAACATAGCTTCGCTTCTTTACTAAGAAGGTCTCGACAATGCTTAGGTCAGCATCAGACTTCAATATTCCCCAACAAGTTTGGGATGCCGGAAAGAAACAAGCGATAGCAGCGATGGTTGACCGCGCGAAATTGCGCGGAATGATTCCATATTCCGATTTAGTGAGGAATATCGAAGCAATTCGGTTTGAAGCGCACGATGTCAGGCTATTTCATTTGTTAGGCCAAATCTCAGTGGAGGAAGACAAGGCAGGCAGAGGCATGCTCAGTGTTGTCGTTGTCCATAAGTATGGTGACATGCAACCAGGCCCCGGTTTTTTCGTCTTAGGACAGCACCTGGGTTATGACACCAAAGACCTATTGAAGTTCTGGGTTGGCGAACTGAATAAGGTCCACGCTTATTGGTCAGTTGCTGCGACCAAATTGTAATAGTGCTGACTTTTCTTTTCCCACAAGGGGCCTGTTGCGTTATTCGAGGG
>PMKE01000062.1:466-26858 GCA_003158585.1 Alphaproteobacteria bacterium | reverse complement strand
GGCCTCGGCTTCGCCAATATCGGCGGGCTTTTGATGAGCGCCGGCATTCCCTACGACAGCCGCGAAGCCCGCGCCATCGCGGGCGCCATCTCCGCGCTGATGACCGGCATCGCCTATGCGACTAGCGCAGAAATGGCGAGCGAGCTGGGGGCCTTCCCCGAATACCAGGCCAACGCGAGCGAGATGCTGCGCGTCATCCGCAACCATCGCCGCGCCGCCTATGGCGATAGCAAAGGCTACGAGAGCCTTTCCACCCTGCCCGTGCCGCTCGATCTCGAGGCGGTCGAACAGGGCGATCTGGTGCGCGCCGCCAAGCTTGCCTGGGACGATGCCCTGGTGGTCGGCGAGGAATTCGGCTTCCGCAACGCGCAGGCGACCGTGCTGGCGCCGACGGGCACCATCGGCCTCGTGATGGATTGCGACACCACGGGGGTCGAACCCGACTTCGCGCTGGTGAAGTTCNNGATCATCAACCGCTGCGTGCCCGAGGCCCTCAAAACCCTCGGTTACGACCAGCGGCAGATCGACGACATCGTCGCCTATGCGGTCGGCCACGGCAGCCTGGACGGCTTCGGCGGCGCGTTGAACAGCGAGGCGCTCAGGGCCAAGGGCTTCGGCGACGAGGAACTGGGCAAAGTCGAGGCGGCACTGGAGTCGGCTTTCGACATCCGCTTCGTGTTCAACAAATGGACCCTGGGCGAGGCGTTCTGCACCGGCACGCTCGGCATCGACCCGGCGGCGATGGACGCCTCCGATTTCGACATGCTGAAGGCGCTCGGTTTCTCGAAGGCCGACATCGAGGCCGCCAACCTGCACGTTTGCGGCGCCATGACGCTGGAAGGCGCCCCGCTGCTCAAGGCGGAGCATCTGCCGGTGTTCGACTGCGCCAATCCCTGCGGGCGCATCGGCCAGCGCTCGCTCAGCGTCGATAGCCACATCCACATGATGGCGGCAGTGCAGCCGTTCATCTCCGGCGCCATCTCCAAGACCATCAACATGCCGAACGGAGCCTCCGTGAAGGCGTGCGGCGAAAGCTACATGCTGTCGTGGAAGCTGGGGCTGAAGGCCAACGCGCTTTATCGCGACGGCTCCAAGCTGTCGCAGCCGCTGGCCAGCCAGATCTTCGCCTTCGACGACGACGAGGACGAGTTGGAAGAGACGCTGGCGGCGCCCATCGCGGCGCGCACCACCGTGGTGGCCGAACGCATCGTCGAGAAGATCATCGAGCGCGTGGTGCGCGATCGCGAGACCCTGCCCGCCCGCCGCAAGGGCTATACCCAGAAGGCGGTGGTCGGCGGCCACAAGGTCTATCTCAGGACCGGCGAATACGAGGACGGGCGGCCGGGCGAAATCTTCCTCGATATGCACAAGGAAGGCGCCTCCTTCCGCTCGCTGATGAACAATTTCGCCATCGCCATCTCCATCGGCCTGCAATACGGCGTGCCGCTGGAGGAATTCGTCGACGCCTTCACCTTCACCCGCTTCGAGCCGGCCGGCATCGTGATCGGCAACGATTCCATCAAGAACGCCACCAGCGTGCTCGACTACATCTTCCGCGAACTGGCGGTGTCGTATCTCGGCCGGCAGGACCTGGCGCACGTGCACCCGCACCAGGACGAGGACCTCGGCGGCGGCGTGGCGGAAGGCCAACGCTCGCGCGAGAGCACCCAGACCGTCAGCCGCACCACCTCGGTCGGCTATGTGCGCGGCAACGTCCACCGCATCGGCGTCGTCCGCGCCGCCGCGGCCGCGCAAATGGTGGAGGTGCTGCACGAACCCGGACACGAACTGGCGCACAGCCACGAGCCCGAAGACCTCGCCGGCTATCACGGGCGCGCAGCGGAACCCGTCGATCTCAGCGAGCTGGCCTCCCACATCGAAGCCTCGATCGCCGAAGTGGCGCGGGAGTCGGACAATCCCGTCGGCGTGCAGGTGGCGGCGCTCGAATCGCGACTGGGCGGCTCGCACGAAATCCACGCACGCCGCGCCGAAGCCCGCATGAAGGGCTACGAGGGCGACGCCTGCGGCACCTGCGGGAACTTCACGCTGGTCCGCAACGGCACCTGCATGAAGTGCAACACCTGCGGTTCAACGAGCGGATGCAGTTAAGCCGGACTTTCCCGTCGAAACCAAAAAGGCCGGGCAACGCCCGGCCTTTTTTTATGCTCGTTCCACACGGCAGGCGTAGCAGCCGCGCTTGGCGTTGTGGACATGGATGTAAGTGGCATCGTCGTGCGCGAACAACCGCGCGAGCGCCGCCTCCACATCGTCATCATGCACCACATCGGCGCTTATCATCATCCCGTCTGCGTCATAGGCCCGTAGGGAAAGCAAGCGCCCTTTCAGCACCGGCGGCACATCCGTGCCGTCATAGGACGCCTCGGCGTTCTCGCGCACGAAAATGGGTCCGATGGCGCGATAAGGGGAATGCGTCGGCTGATGCTCGAAATTGGTCAGGAGGACGCGTTCGCCGGGTTCTGCGTCCTTCAAACTGACACGGCACGGGAACCCCGGCTTGGCGTCTGCAATCATCCGCCTCATCGAGCGGGCCGCAAGCTCCTCGTCGCCGAGTGCGAAGAAAGGTACGAAGGGTTCGACCGAAATGCCGCGAAAACGGAATGGCATGTTATCTCCTTTCATATCGTGACCGAGTGTGTCGATTGAAAGCGCGCGTTGCGACCCGTTTCTTGCGCCACGGCGCACGGCCTGCACCACCTGCGGAAACTTCACGCCGGTCCGCCTGCATGAAGTGCAACACCTGCGGCTCGACAAGCGGGTACAGCTGATCCTTCGGGGCTCCCCCGCATCAAATGCGGGGTTGCACCTCGGGATGACGTGCCTTCGGGCGGCGTTAACCCGNNATTTCGTGGCGGCGCATCGGACGGATGCGAGGTGAGGATGCCAAACAACTCACACCTGATCGGATTCTTCTGCGACACGCCGATGATCGGTTCCGGCTATCTGGGCATGCTTCAAATCGGACTGATGGCCGGTTGCCGCAAATGGAACTGCGCGCTCCTCATCAAGTCGTTTGATTTTCAGGACACCGACATCCCTCAGCAGATGCAAACGCTGATTGCGCGCTCGCCGCTGCGCGGGGTGGTCCTGCCCGAGCCGATGTGCGACATGCAGGACGTGGTGAACGTGCTGTTCGCTGCCGAGTTGCCGGTCGTACGGATCGCACCGCACGCGGAGACCGGCACCACGTTCGATATCTGCATCGACAACCGGCAAGCCGCCTACGACATGACGACGTACCTGATCGGCCTGGGTCATAGGCGCATCGCCTTCATCAAAGGTCCAACCGACCACGGCGACGCCAATGTGCGTTTTGACGGCTTCCGCGATGCTATGGAGCAGGCCGGGCTGCTAGTCGCCGACGAACTGTGCGTGCAGAGCAGCAGCTTCGAATACAACGCCGGCTTGCTGGCGGGCGAAGAATTGCTGTCGATCAAGCCGCTGCCGACTGCCGTTTTTGCCTGCAACGACGAGATAGCGGCGGCGGTGCTCGCCACGGCGAACCGCCGGGGTTTGCGGATTCCGGAAGACTTCTCGCTCGCAGGCTTCGACGACGCGCCGATCGCCCGCACAGTGTGGCCCGCACTGACGACCTGCCGCCAGAAGATGGAACTCACCGGATATACGGCGGTCGATTTCATCATCAACCCTCCATCTTCCGCCGAAGCCCGCAAGCGGCCGCAGCAGCACGAATTGGTGATCCGCCAATCGACGGCACGGCCAAGGGCCTAGCAGGCGATCGCTGACGCTGGACCCCTCCCCCCGTCCGTCTTCGCTTTCCCTCGCTGGACAAGATTGTTCCGCGCGAGTAACTCTCGGTGCGTGGGTAGAAGATGAACGACGACGCTTCCGGATATTCCGCTGCCAAGGATCTGCTTCGCCAGGGGCGTGCGGTCGAAGCCGAATGCGCCCTGCGCGCGGTTCTCGACGAAAATCCCCGCCAAGCTGCCGCACGCTCCGATCTAGGCATGGCCCTGATGTTGCAGAAGCGGATTGCCGAGGCGGTCGCCGCTTTCGAAGAGGCGTTGGCCATCTCTCCCGATTATCCGCCGACACTGTCGGCGCTCGGCAAGGCCTATAGCGACGCCGGCCGCCACGCCGATGCGTTACGCTGCCTTGACCGGTTGCTCGCGATGATGCCTTTCTCGCCGGCCGCACACCTTCATCACAGCATGCGCGGCTGGGCATTGGTGAGGCTTGGCCGCTGGAAAGAGGCGGCCGACGCCTTCGAAACGGCGGTGTCGCAGCGGCCCGATTTCGCCGGCGCCTGGGAGAACCTCGGCATCGTCTATGGCCAACTGGGCCGGCCGGAGGAGGCGCTGCGCTGTTTCGATCGGTTGTGCGTGCTGCTGCCGCGTTACGCGCCCGGCCATAATTACCGCGGCATGGCGCTAGTTCAGCTGTACCGATACGAGGGGGCGGTCGCCTGCTTCCGCGAAGCGCTGCATCTCGACCCGAAATTCGTCCCTTCGCTACTTAATCTAGGAGATCCGCTCAGCACACTCGGTCGCAACGAGGAAGCGCTGGCCGCCTACGAAGGCGTGCTGAAGCTCGACCCTAAGAACGCAGAGGCGGAACTTGGCCGCGGCGACATCCTGCAGATCCTCGGCCGGATCGACGAAGCTGCTGCAGCCTACGAGCGGGCGATTTCGCTCGCGCCGCGCTGGCCTGCCGCCTATCGTCATCTGCTCCAGGTCAGAGCCGTCACCGGTGAAGACGATCCGACGCTGAAGGCCCTGAAGGCGATGCTGGCGGATGAATCCGGGCTGCCGGAAGCCGACGGGACGGAACTGCATCTGGCGCTGTCCAAAGCGTATCGCGACCTGGGCCGCCCCGGCCCCGCCTTCGAACATCTCAGAGAAGGCAATCTGCGCAAGCGGCGCAAGATCGGCTACGACGAGGCCGCCGTGTTGGCAGAAGTGCGCGCGACGGCGGATATGCTCACGCCGGAGATCATGCAGGCGAAGGCAGGGCTGGGCGATCCTTCCGAACTGCCGGTGTTCGTGTTGGGCATGGCGCGCTCGGGCACCTCGCTGGTCGAACATGTTCTCGCCAGCCACAGCCGGGTGTTCGGCGCCGGCGAATGCGCGGAATTCCGGCGACTTGCCATAGAGCGCTTCGGCCGGCAGTTGGAGAAGGCCGGCGATGGGCTTTCCGGCGAGGTCCTCCGGCAACTCGGTACGGATTATGCCGCATGCATGGCGGCGAAGGCCCCCGGCGCCGTACGCATTGTCGACAAGACGTTGGGCAACTTCTTTTATGTCGGGCTGATCCATCTGGCGCTGCCCAAGGCGCGCGTCGTCCATGTGGTGCGCGATCCGATGGACACCTGCTTTTCCTGCTATTCGCAGTTGTTCATGGGCACGGCAGAATTCGCCTACGATCTCGGCGAACTCGGCCGCTACTACAAGGTCTATGCGGATGTGATGGCGTACTGGCGGCGCGTGCTGCCTCCCGAAACGGTGCTGGAAATCCGCTACGAAGCGCTGGTCGAGAATTTCGAGGCCGAGGTGCGGCGGCTGATCGCCTTCTGCGGCCTGGAGTGGGAGGACGCCTGCCTGCGCTTCTACGAGACTAGGCGCGCGGTACGCACCGCCAGCGCCGTGCAGGTGCGGCGACCGCCATACAAGGAAGCGGTGGGGCGCTGGAAACCTTACGCGGAATGGCTCGGTCCCTTGCGCAAGGCCCTGGACCTTTAGGCAATTGACCCTGGGGGCGGGGCAGTAGGCCGTCTGGACAACATTATTCCACGCGAGTAACTCTCGGCCGGGGCAGAACGAGCCGTACATCCAATGGACAAAAAGGAATTCAGCGTCCGCGCCATCCTGGCCGACGAGGCGCCCAAGGACGCGGCAGTCACCGTCAAAGGCTGGGTGCGCACCCGGCGCGACTCGAAAGCCGGCATCTCGTTCCTGCAAATCTCGGACGGATCGTCGTTCCATCCGGTGCAGGCGGTGGTGCCGAACACACTCTCCAATTACACCGACGAGGTGCTGAAGCTGACGGCCGGCTGCGCCGTGGAGGCGACGGGCATGATCGTGCCCTCGCCCGCCAAGGGCCAGCCCTTCGAGATGCAGGCGAGCGAAGTGAAAGTGATCGGCTGGGTCGAGGACCCCGACACCTATCCCATCCAGCCTAAGCCGCATTCTCTGGAATACTTGCGCGAGGTGGCGCATCTGCGCCCGCGCACCAACGTGATCGGGGCGGCGACGCGGGTGCGGCACACTTTGGCGCAGGCCATCCACCGCTTCTTCGACGAGAACGGATTTTTCTGGGTCAACACGCCGATCATCACCTCGTCGGACGCCGAGGGGGCGGGCGAGATGTTCCGCGTCTCGACGCTCGACCTCGCCAATCTGCCGCGCACGACGGAAGGCAAGATCGATTTCGCCAAGGACTTCTTCGGCCGCGAGGCGTTCCTCACCGTGTCGGGGCAGCTCAACGTCGAGGCCTACTGCCTGGCGCTGACCAAGGTCTACACCTTCGGGCCGACCTTCCGCGCCGAGAACTCCAACACCAGCCGCCATCTCGCCGAGTTCTGGATGGTGGAGCCGGAGATCGCCTTCGCCGACCTTTCCGACGACGCCGCCCTGGCGGAGCGACTGCTGAAGGCGGCGTTTACGACGCTGCTGAAGGAACGGCACGAGGACCTCGCCTTCTTCGACGAGCGCATCGAGAAGGGGCTGGTGGCCAAGCTGGAAGGCATCGTCGGCTCCGAGTTCGTGCGCATGGATTACACCGAGGCGGTGAAGGTGCTTGAGAAGGCGACGGACAAGTTCGAGTTCCCGGTGAAGTGGGGCGTCGATCTGCAATCCGAGCATGAGCGCTATCTCACCGAGAAGCACGCCAAGAAGCCGGTGATCGTGGTGAACTACCCGAAGGACATCAAAGCCTTCTACATGCGGGTGAACGACGACGGCAGAACCGTGGCGGCGATGGACGTGTTGGCGCCGGGCATCGGCGAGATCATCGGCGGCAGCCAGCGCGAGGAGCGGCTCGACGTGCTCGACGCGCGCATGACGGCGCTCGGCATCGACAAGGAGCACTACGCCTGGTACCGCGACCTGCGCCGTTACGGCACGGTGCCACACGCGGGCTTCGGCCTCGGCTTCGAGCGGACGCTGGCCTACGTCACGGGCCTAGCCAATGTGCGCGACGCGATCCCGTTCCCCAGAACGCCGGGGAATGCGAGGTACTGAGATGCCGGAGTCAAACGAGCGATTCCCACATCGTCGATTGCCGAGGAATCGAGCAATCTCCGTCTCAACGCCGGAATTCCAGAGCCATTTTGTTGTTCTTAGTGACGCGTCACTCCATAGGCTGTGAGTTTGCCGCGCACGGCGACAATGCACGCACCCTCAGAGAACGTGTATTGAGTTCCCCCAAGGTTGATGCTGCCTGGTTTCAGTACGATCTTCCTGTCGAAGAACTCGACGTCGACAGCAAGGCCCCTTCCCAGATTCATCTGTCCTGTGAGCATGTCGAAATCAATATGCATTCCGTCCGGTCCGCTGGTGCCTTTTGCATTATCCCCAAGCAACTCGATCGTCGCAGCCACCGGCTTATTAGCCGATGCCGGGACAGCGCCAGCAGCGAATGCCGTGTCTTCTCCGAATATCGCTTTCAGTTCGTCAGGTCTAGCGATGTAAATTGCGTTCGACTGGGTTTCCAACATCGGTTTTTGGAACCCACTACCGGTCGGTATGGTTACAATTGCGACCTGGATCGTGTATTTCTCACCTTCAAATGTCGTAGTCACAGAGCTGTTGTAGCTTGTCGGTTTTTGATAGGCGGGGGTACCGCTGATCGTAATGGATGTGCCCGCCGACACTCCTTGACTGGCGTCAGCCTGCGGTGCAAGGAGGTTTATTCGGCCATCGGTCTGTCCGCCTAGCATCTGGCTCAGCATGCAGATACCGGCAATCGACGAAACGAACCATGTTGTCACTTTCATGCTAGTGCCCTCCCAGTAGATATTCGCGAACAAGCCAAGCGACGGATGATGACACGCGATATGCGTGCACGCCCCATCGACAATTCAGTATAGGCCTCTCATCTGGTAGGTGTTGTTCTTGTGATGCAAACTCAAGCGATCCGCTTGAGAGAATTGTATGATGCATAGCTGAGACTGCTTACGACCTTCTCTCCTTGAAGAGTGAGTTCCAACTCGACAACGTGATCAAACAGAATGAAAGCTCTAAGGAACTGTATTGCGGATTATGCAGCGCTTAGAACCAATGCTGCGTCGCTATAGGACGGTGCCCCATGCCGGCCTCGGCTTCGAACGCACGCTGGCCTACGTCACCGGCCTCGCCAATGTGCGCGACGCGATCCCGTTCCCGCGAACGCCGGGGAATGCGAGGTACTGAAAGTCCCGAAGCCGGAATTCCGGGACATTTCCCGTGCCGGAAAGCCCGGCCCGGAGGGGCCGCGCGGGGATAAACCCTGTTCCGCCTGCGGCATATTCCTTGCGACGCTTGTTCTCCGCGTTTCACAACGGGACAGACCGATGGGCCCTTTCGCGTTCGTCGCCTTCTCCGCCCTCATCGTTACCGGCCAGCCTTCGAATGCCGCCTACCTCGACAAGGTCGCCGCGATCAGGGACGGCAACCCCAACTGCCCGCACTGCGTGCTGGCGGGCGCGGACCTGTCCAACCAATGCGTCAAGGGCGGCAACCTGCAAGGCGCGGACTTCGACAATGCCCGCCTCGTGCTGACCTGCATGAGCAATGCGAATTTCCGGGGCGCCACGTTCCGCCGCGCGGACCTCTCCGGCGCGAACCTCGCCCGCTCCAATCTCGACGGCGCGGATCTGACGAGCGCCGTCGTCGTATCCACCTCGTTCAAGGGAACCGATCTGACGCGCGCCAAGGGCCTGACCCAGGCGCAGCTCGATACGGCCTGCGGCGACGCCGACACCAAGGTACCGGCGGGCATGACCGTGCGGACCTGCAACTAGTTTTTGTAGCCTCCTAGGGACACTAACTTTGCCCCGGTTCGCCGGGGCTTTTTTTGCCTGTCATCCCGGCCAAGCGATCGAGTCCGCGAGCGATAGCGAACGGGCAAGATCGCGCAGAGCCGGGACCTACCGGGAAGCATGCATGTGTTTTGAAGTAGGTCCCGGGCCTCGCATCCTTCGCTTTGCTCAGGATACTCGCCCGGGATGACAGTCTTTGCTTATTCCGCAGCCTTCGGCAAATCCGGCGCCTTCCAGCGCAGCACGGGCTTGCGCGAGGCGGCGGTTTCGTCGAGGCGGCGGCGCGGAGCAAGCCGCGGTGCGCCTTCAAACCGCTCCTTCTTACCCGCCTTGGCCTCCAAGGCCATCGTGCGCAGCACATGGATGAAACGGTCGAGGCTCTCCTTCGATTCCGATTCTGTCGGCTCGATCAGCATGGCGCCGTGGACCACCAGAGGGAAGTAGACCGTCATCGGATGGTAGCCCTCGTCGATCATCACCTTGGCGAAGTCGAGGGTGGTGACGCCGGTGCCGTGCAGGAAATGCTCGTCGAACAGCGCTTCGTGCATGCAGGGCCCTTCGAAGGGCGCGCTCATCACGTCTTTGAGGGAAGCCAACACATAGTTCGCCGAAAGCACCGCGTCTTCGCTCGCCTGGCGGATGCCATCGCGGCCGTGGCTCAGCATGTAGGCCAGCGCGCGCACGAACATGCCCATCTGGCCGTGGAAGGCGCACATGCGCCCGAAGGGCTTGGCGCCTTCGGGTACGTCAGCGCGGTTCTCGATCAGACGGAAGCCCTTTTCGTCATGCACCAGCAACGGCAGGGGCGCGAAAGGCGCCAGTCGCGCCGACAGCACCACGGGGCCGGCGCCCGGCCCGCCGCCGCCGTGCGGCGTCGAGAAGGTCTTGTGCAGATTGATGTGCATGGCGTCGACGCCAAGATCGCCCGGCCGCACGCGACCCGCGATGGCGTTGAAGTTGGCTCCGTCGGCATAGAAATAGGCGCCGCATTTGTGGACCATCGCGGCGATCTCCAGCACGTCGCGCTCGAACAGGCCGCAGGTGTTGGGATTGGTCAGCATGAAGGCCGCGACATCGGGACCGAGCTTGCCGCGCAGGGATTCGAGATCGACGCGCCCTTCGGGGGGCGCCTTCACTTCGTCGACCGTGAAGCCCGCAAAGGTGGCGCTCGCGGGATTGGTGCCGTGTGCGGATTCGGGAACCAGCACGCGCGTGCGCTTCTCGCCGCGCGCCTCGATGGCGGCGCGGATGGTGAGGATGCCGCACAGCTCGCCGTGGGCGCCCGCCTTGGGCGACATAGCGACGGCGGGCATGCCAGTCAGTGTCGTCAGCCAGCGCATCAGCTCGGCAATCAGTGCCAGCGCGCCCTGCACCGTGGACTGGGGCGCGAGCGGATGCACGTCGGCGAAGCCGGGCAACCGCGCCAGCTTCTCATTGAGGCGCGGATTGTGCTTCATGGTGCATGAGCCGAGCGGATAAAGCCCGGCGTCGATGGCATAGTTCATCCGAGACAGGCGCACGTAATGGCGCACCGCCTCCGGCTCCGAAAGACCCGGCAGGCCGATGGTGCCACGGCGGCGAAGGCCGGACAGCCGCGCGTCGGAAACCTTCACGTCGGAAAGATCGACGCCGGTGACGCCCGCACGGCCGAGCTCGAAGATCAGCTTCTCCTCGTGGTCGAGGCCGCGGTCGCCGGAAATCGTGGGAAGGCTCATGACAGCACCTCCGTAAGCGCCTTGGCGAAGGCGGCGACGTCTTCGTCCGTGTTGGTTTCTGTTGCGGCGACGATCAACAGGTCGCGTGCGGCCGGATCAGCGGGTAGCAGTCGCGAAGCCGGTACGCCGCCGAGAATTCCCTTCGCCGCAAGCGCTTCCACCACTTCCGCGGCTGGCTTCGGCAGGCGGAGCGTGAACTCGTTGAAGAAAGACGGCGTGATGAGCGACACGCCCTTCACTTGCGCGAGACGATCCGCCAGCGCCGAGGCCCGGGCATGGTTGATGCGGGCGAGGCGCGCAAAGCCCTCGTCGCCGAGGAGCGAAAGATGGATGGTAAAGGCGAGCGCGCAAAGCCCCGAATTGGTGCAGATGTTGCTGGTCGCCTTGTCGCGGCGGATGTGCTGCTCGCGGGTCGAAAGCGTCAGCACGTAGCCGCGGCGGCCGTCGACATCCGCCGTTTCGCCGACGAGGCGGCCGGGCATCTGGCGGATGAATTTCTCGCGCGTGGCGAACAGGCCGACATAAGGCCCGCCGAAATTGAGGCCGTTGCCGATGGACTGGCCTTCGGCGGCGACGATGTCGGCGCCCTGATGCCCCGGCGGCTCGACGAGGCCGAGCGAGACGATCTCCGTCACCACGGCGATCAAGAGCACGCCCTTGGTGTGGGCGGCTTCGGCGACGGGCGCAAGATCGTGCAGCATGCCGAACACGTCGGGGCTTTGCACCACGATGCAGGCGGTGTCGTTGTCGATCATTGCGGCCAGGTCTTCGGCGCGACCCGGCACGACCGGCGCGCGCACGACCTTGCCATGCAGATTGGCGACGGTTTCGACGGTTTCGGCGTAATGCGGATGCAGGCCGCCCGAAAGGATCGCTTTCGGCCGCCTCGTGACGCGCTGCGCCATCAGCACCGCTTCGGCAGCGGCGGTCGAGCCGTCGTAGAGCGAGGCGTTCGCCACTTCCATGCCCGTCAGCAGCGCCACCTGGGTCTGGAACTCGAACAGGTATTGCAGCGTACCCTGCGAAATCTCGGGCTGGTACGGCGTGTAGGAGGTGAGGAACTCCGAGCGCTGGATCAGATGATCCACTGCCGCCGGGACGTGATGCTTGTAGGCTCCCGCCCCGCAGAAGAACGGTCCCGCTTCCGCCGCGGTGCTGCGCGCCGCCATCTGCGACAGCGTGCGTTCGACTTCGATCTCGCCTTGCACCTCCGGCAGGTCGAAACCGGAGAGCGGCGCCTCGGCCGATTTCGGCACGTCGCGGAACAGCGCATCGACATTGGGCGCGCCGATCCTGGCGAGCATCGCCGCACGGTCGTCTTTGGTCAGCGGCAGGTAACGCATGTCTAGAGACCTTTCACGTATTCCACGTATTTGTCTTCGCTCATCAGCTGCGAAAGCTCTGCGGCATTCGTCAGCTTGATCTTGAAGAACCAGCCGTCTTCTTCGGGAGAGGAGTTCACCTTGGCCGGATCGGCGCCCAGCGCCTCGTTCACTGCGGTCACGGTACCGCCGACGGGCGCATAGACCTCGCTCGCCGCCTTGACGCTTTCGACTACGGCGCCCTCGGCCCCCTTAGCAATCGTTTTGCCGATTGCCGGCAACTCGACGTAAACGACGTCTCCGAGCTGTTCGGTGGCGTAGCGGGTAATGCCGATCGTGCCTTCGCCGCCCTCGACGCGGACCCATTCGTGCTGCTCGGTGAAACGCGTTTCACTCATTTCGCTGCTCCTCGTTTATAACGGTGTGGTACGAACGGCATAGGCGCGACGCGCGCAGAGAGCGCCTTGCCGCGCACCAGCAAATCGATCTCGGTTCCGTCGGCGGCAAACCCCGACGCGACATAACCCATCGCGATGGGCGCGTTCAGCGAAGGCCCGAAGCCGCCGCTGGTGACGCGGCCGATGACGCGGCCCTGCTTGTCGGCGATCTCGGTGCCGTCGCGGGCAGGCGCCTTGCCTTCGGGACGGATGCCGACGCGCTTCTTCGCCGTACCGTTGGCGAATCGGTCCATGATCTTCATGCCAGCGGGGAAATCCTTGTCGAGCTTGCGGCGCTTGCCGATGGCCCAGCCGAGATCGGCTTCCGCCGGATCGGTGGTCTCGTCGATGTCGTGCCCGTAAAGGCAAAGACCGGCTTCCAGCCGCAGGGAGTCGCGCGCGCCTAAGCCGATGGGCGCCACTTCCGGCTCGCGCAACAGGATGCGCGCCAGACGTTCCGCGTTGAACGCGGCGATGGAAATCTCGAAGCCGTCCTCGCCCGTGTAGCCGGTGCGGCTGACGATGGCGGGGATGCCCGCGATCGGCATGCGCTCCACCCGCATGAAGGTCATCGCCGTGACGCCCGGAGCGTGACGCGCCAGCACGGCTTCCGCCGCAGGTCCCTGCAAAGCGAGGAGGGCGCGATCCGGCTGCGGCTCCAGCACGGCAAGGCCCTTCAGGCGCTCGCCGATATAGGCGAAGTCGGAGTCCTTCATCGAAGCATTGACGACGAGATAGAGCGCCGGTTCGCCCTTGAGGCGCGTGGCCATGAAATCGTCCTTGATGCCGCCCGCGTCGTTGAGCAGCAGGCCGTAACGCTGCATGCCTTCCTTGAGCCCGACGAAATCGGACGGCGCCACGCGCTCCAGCGCCTTCGCCGGGTCGTCGCCTTTGAGGAACGCCTGGCCCATGTGGGAGACGTCGAACAAACCGGCCTTGTCGCGGGTGTGCAGGTGCTCCTTGAGGATGCCCGCGGGATACTGCACGGGCATCTCGTAGCCCGCGAAGGGAACGATCTTGGCGCCCAACTCGACATGCAAGGCATGGAGCGGCGTGCGGCGAAGATTTTGCGAATCAGTCATGGCGTCCGACAACAACTCCGGTTGGCGCGATCCGCCGTCAGCGGAACCCGCGCCCCATCTGTCATCAGACCTGAGAGATTTCACCCCTGCTTTGCCGAGGCTTCGCAGGGGATTACCCCTTCGGTGGAGGCCGCCTTCGCGGCCCCGCTTTCCAGAAGTTCATCACCTTCGCGGTCCTTTTGCCTGAGAGTTTCCGGGGCGGTTGCTCCTTCGGCCTTCGCCTTCGGCTTCGGCCAACAGGTCGGCCTTAGACAAAGACTAACGTCTCCCGCGAGGGATCGTTTGCGGTCCACACGGACGCGCCTCACGGCGGGCCCGGGCGTCGAGAACATCATAAGGTGGGGCTATGGGGAGTCAACGCGACCGTTATTGGAGAACTCAGTCCTATAACGGTACGGAACCTAGTCCAGAACGAGGCGAGGCGGGCCTCCCTTTCCCCTATAGTAGACCAAATCGTCGAGCGACACATCGCAGCCTAACGCCACCATAATAAGTGACACTTGGCCGTCGTCACCCGAGAAAGGAACCAAAAGCCGTTCGTAATTGATGGCCATTTGATTCGCCCAAACCAACTTGCCCGGGTGGAAGAATGGCCTGCGTTCCGCCACCACTTTGTCGAAATCGGCACGCAAGGCGGTGAGTTGGCCCGTGGCCTCGATTTCGCTCAGCAGACGCCCTGTTAGATCGCTGCCGTACATTTTTTCCCAGAAGATGCCGAACAGCCTGAAACAGTAGTCGGTTCCACTGTCCAACACGTCGATCAAATAGATGCGTCCGAGCATCCAAGCCACATCGGCGGCGCGGAAGTCCCGCCGGTTCGGCATTTCTCCCGTACCGGCCAGCGCGGCGCAATACTTGGCAAGACGAACCATGTCGTCCCGCTCCGACACCTCACAGATTTCTGAAAAGTCCATCGCCGTCGCTCCACGGATATAGACTGTGCAACTCACACCCGGAAAACAGCGACGCAGGTAAGCTGCTCTTGGAGCCATCCTGCGCGTCGATTGTATAGTATAACTACAACTTAATCATAAGTGGAAACGGTTTTTACAACCGCCGAGATTTTACCGATTCGGCCTACATCCTTGACGGCACTTCGATTCCCAGAAGGTCCAAGACCTTAGTCAAGACATCGACTGTCAGCCGGCACAGGCCGAGTCGCGCAGCGCGGACCTTCTCGTCCTTCTCGGATAACACATGGTGTTCCGAGTAGAAGCGGCTGAACGCCTGGGCCAGGGTGAAGACATAATCGCACAAGACGTTGGGTGCACGTTTTTCCTCCGCCGCCGTCATCGCATCCGGCAGCGCCAGGAGCTGCAGGATCAGCGCGCGCTCCTCGGGCGAATGCAGGACCGGGCGCGCGGCCTCGGTCAGTCCTCGCTCTTCCGCCTTGCGCAGGATCGATTGGATGCGCACCGCGGCGTATTGCAGGTACGGCCCCGTCTTACCCTCGAACTTCGCGAAACGCGCCAGATCGAAGATATAATCGGTCAACCGGTAGTTCGAGAGATCGGCGAACTTCAGCGCGGCGATGCCCACCTTGCGGGCGATGTCCTCGCGCTCCGCTTCGGGGTAATCGCCCGCCAGCCCCGCTTCGGCGAGACGCCCCCTCGCTTCGTCCGTGGTCATGGCGATGAGATCGAACAGTTTCATCACGCCGCCGGCGCGGGTCTTGAACGGCCTGCCGTCGGGCCCGTTCATGGTGCCGAAACCGGCGTGCTCCAGTTCCGCCTTGCCGTTGAGATTTGCCTTGCGGGCGGCGCGGAACACCTGCTCGAAATGACCGTGCTGGCGCTGATCGACGATGTAGAGGATGAGATCGGGATCGTACGACTTGATGCGGTCCACGACGGTGGCGAGATCGGTGGTGCCGTAGAGCACCGCGCCGTCGGATTTGAGCAGGATCAGCGGCGGGGATTCCTTCTTGTCCCCTTCTTCCGCCACCGTCACGACGAGGGCGCCTTCGCTTTCCTCCGCGAGGCCGCGCGCCTTCAAATCCTCTACTATCGGCGCGATCAGGGGATAGACGCTGGCCTCGCCGTTCCACAGATCGAAATCGACGCCGAGGCTGCCGTATTCGCGCTTCAACCCGCGTTCGGAGACGGTCACGAAATGTTTCCACAGCGCGACGTAGCCGGGACGGCCCGCTTGCAATTCCGCCGTGGCACGGCGCGCCTCCTCCAGCCTTTCCGGGTCCGCCTTGCAGGCGGCAGCGGCGGCGGGATACAGCTCTTCCAAATTGTCCATCGTCACCGGCGATTCATCCGGATACGGACCTTTGCAGGCCGGATCGAAATAGACGGGCGCGATACCGCGCCGTCCGATCTCGCTGATGAGCTGGCCCATCTGCAAGCCCCAATCGCCGAGATGCACGTCGCCGATCACCCGCCAGCCATTGGCGCGGTACAGCCGCTTCAGGCTGTCGCCGATGATCGCAGCGCGCAGGTGGCCGACATGCATCGGCTTGGCGACGTTGGGCCCGCCGTAGTCGATCACCAGCGTCTTGCCGGTGCCCGTTTCCGGCGCGCCGAGCTTTGCGTCCTTCGCCATCGTGCCGGCGCGGATCGCCAGTGCTTCGTCGCTCACGTCGAGGTTGATGAAGCCGGGACCGGCGATATCGATCTTGGCGAACAGCGGATCGGCTTTGAGACGGGCTGCGATACGCTGGGCGATCTCGCGCGGATTGCCGCGAACGCTTTTTGCTGCCGCCAGCGCGCCGTTGCACTGGAACTGCGCCAGGTCGGGACGGTCCGAACGTTGCACCTGCCCCAGTTCAGCGGACAGTCCCTCTGCCGCGAACGCGCTTCCTGCGATCGCGCCGAGTTCCTGCAACAGCGCCGTCATGGCGCGTCTTGCCCCATCTTCTTGTTGTAGTCGATTTGCGCCTTGGTCAACTGGAAGCCGACGATCAAGTGGTACTCATACGGCTTTTTCGCTTTATCCACCTTCACGATCACCGAGTCGACGGCTTCGCTTCCGGAAATGCTGGTCGCTCCCTTCTGGAATTCCATATTGAGCCAGAAATTCTGCTTGTCGGCGATCACCCCTTCGTTCGTCACCGCTACGAAATAGGGGACGCGAAACTTCGCGGCTTCGCCGCCGGGCGGACGCGTCGCTGTGTAGGATATGACCAGTCGGGCGTCGGCCGTGAACTCGCGCTTGGCGTAATCGCAACGCGTCGACACGTCCGTCATTCTAGCCGTGTAGATCACGCCGGAAGGATCGGCGCCCTTCGCAGGGTCGAACGCGGGCAGAACGGCGGTGTTCGCCAGAATGACCGCGTCGGGACACTGCAAGGCATCGTTGGAAAAAAGATAGGAGGTCGCCGCATCATAGGTTGAGCAGCCGGATAGAATACTCAGGGCGAACGCCGAGGCGGCCGCAATTCGGGCTGGATTTGTGTGTCTCATGGTTCGGTCTATTCGCCTTGGCGTGTGATGCGTTTTTACGTCTCTGACTCAAGCCGGAATTCGGCCGCTGCGGCACCGGTCCGGGACCGGTAATCATGCGTCTTACACTTGACTTTTCGTATTCCGAGGCCGACTCCTGATCCTGCGCCGGAGAGCGCCGGACTGTATCCAAGCGGGCTCTTGATGGGAAGCACCGAACAACACAGGCCGTCCGCTCAAAAGCCGCAGATTACGCTGTTGTTGGCGGCTCCGCGCGGTTTCTGCGCAGGGGTGGAGCGGGCGATTCGCATCGTCGAAATGGCCCTGACGAAATACGGACCGCCCGTCTATGTGCGCCACGAGATCGTACACAACCGTCACGTGGTGCAAAGACTGCAAAGCATGGGTGCCGTTTTCGTCGACGAGCTGAACGGGGCTCCTGACGGCGCCACGGTGATCTTCTCCGCCCACGGCGTAGCGAAATCCGTGCCGGCCGAGGCCGCGAGGCGCAAACTGTTCTGTCTGGACGCGACCTGTCCGCTGGTCTCCAAGGTGCATGCGGAAGCCGAGCGGCATTATGCTGCGGGGCGGCACATCCTGTTGATCGGCCATGCCGGACATCCCGAAGTCGACGGCACCATCGGCCAACTCCCCGCAGGCGCCATCACGCTGATCGAAACCCGGAAGGACATCGCCGCGTTCTCGCCGGCCGATCCCGAGCGGCTCGCCTTCATCACCCAGACGACGCTGTCGGTGGACGACACGCACGAACTCGTCACCGCGCTGCGCAGCCGGTTTTCCCATATCGCCGGCCCCCGCAAGGAAGACATCTGCTACGCCACAACCAACCGCCAGCAGGCCATCAAGAGCCTCGCCGCGCGCGCCGACCTTGTGCTGATCGTGGGGGCGCCGAATTCGTCCAACTCGCTGCGCCTAGTGGAGGTCGCCACGCGCGCCGGTGCCAAGCAGGCCGTTCTCATCGAGAATGCGGCTCAGATCGACTGGCGGTACCTGGAAGGCGCCGCCACGGTGGCCATTTCGGCCGGGGCGTCCGCCCCCGAGGCCCTGGTCGGCGAGGTTGTGGAAGCCTTCCGCGCACGCTACGAAGTCGACTTGCAGGAGTCGGTTGGCACGCGCGAGGACGTACATTTCAACGTACCGCGCGCGCTTGCATCGTGAGTGGCGCATGGCCGTATACACCGAGGTCTCGTTCGAGGAGCTTGAAGCCTTCCTGGCCGGCTACGACGTCGGCGCGCCGCTGACCTTCAAAGGCATCGCGGAGGGCGTCGAGAATTCCAACTACTTCCTCCAGACCGCCAAGGGGCCCTTCATCCTGACGCTCTACGAAAAGCGCGTGCGGGCGGACGACCTGCCCTTCTTCCTGGGGTTGCTGGAGCATCTGGCGGCGCGCGGCATCGCCTGCCCCCTGCCGGTGCGCAACCGGAACGGCGAACAATCGGCGCGCCTCGGCGGGCGCCCCGCCGCACTTCTCACCTTCCTCAACGGATTATCGCTGCGGCGGCCCGAGGTGAGCCACTGCGCGGCGGCGGGCGAAGCGCTGGCCGCCATGCACGACGCCGGCAGCGATTTCGCGCTGCGACGGTCCAATGCCCTCGGACACAAGGGCTGGGGCGATCTGGCGGATGCCTGCATCCCGCGCGCCGACAGCGTGGAGCCGGGTCTCGGCGAGCTGATCCGCACGACGATGGACGAGATTACGGCGCAGTGGCCGCCGCAGCTGCCGGAGGGCGTGATCCACGCCGATCTCTTCCCCGACAACGTGCTGTTCATGGACGGCAAGGTCTCGGGCCTGATCGATTTCTATTTCGCCTGCAACGACGCCTGTGCCTACGACCTTGCGGTGATGCTGAACGCCTGGTGCTTCGAACCGGACGCCGCTTTCAACGTCACAAAGAGCAAGAACCTGATCGCCGCCTACCGGCGCAAGCGGCCCCTGAGCAAGAGCGAGATCGAGGCGCTGCCGATCCTGGCGAGCGGGGCGGCGCTGCGGTTCCTCTTGACGCGGCTCTACGACCGGCTGAACCACGATCCGCAAGCACTGGTGCGGCCGAAGGACCCGCGCGAATACTCCAAGCGCCTGCGCTTCCATCGCAAGGTACGCAGCGTGGCGGAGTACGGCTTGTGAAAAAACCGCACGTTGACGTCTTCACCGACGGCGCCTGCACCGGCAATCCGGGACCGGGCGGCTGGGCGGCGATCCTGCGCGCCGGTTCGCACGAGCGTGAGCTTTCGGGCGGCGAAAAGGCGACCACCAACAACCGCATGGAACTGATGGCGGCGATCGGCGCGTTAGAGGCGCTCAAGAAGCCGTCCGCCGTGACGATCCACACCGATTCCCGCTACGTCATGGACGGCGCCACCAAATGGCTGCCGCGCTGGAAGCTCAACGGCTGGCGCACCGCTGACAAGAAACCGGTGAAAAACGACGATCTATGGCGCGCCCTGGAAGCAGCGGCCGCGCCGCACGCCGTCACTTGGCGCTGGGTGCAAGGCCACGCCGGACATCCCGAAAACGAACGCGCCGACGCCTTGGCGCGAGCGGCGATACCGTAGAGCCGTTCGGAGCAGATGGAATCAAGAACTCAATTGTCATGGCCCGCGACTGCGGGCCACCCAGTTGACACGTGCCAACTTCCAAAAAGTGTTACGGAGGTATTTCTGCCGAAGCGAGATTGTTTCACCTGGATGGCCCGCACCAGGCGGGCCATGACAAAGTGTTATTGTGCGTAATCTGAACGCAAACGGTACTACAGCATCTTCAGCATGTGCTCGGCGCTCGACACCGAGAAGGCGCCGGGTTCTTCGATATTGAGCTGTTTCACCACGCCGTTTTCGACCAGCATGGAGTAGCGCTGGCTGCGCGTGCCCATGCCGTACTTCGATGCGTCCATCTCGAGGCCCAGGGCCTTGGTGAAATCGCCGTTGCCGTCGGCCAGCATCAGCACCTTGCCGCCGGCGCCCTGCGCCTCGCCCCACGCCCCCATGACAAAAGCGTCATTGACGGACAGGCAGGCGACGGCATCGACGCCCTTCTTCTTCAATTCTGCGGCATGCTGGACGAAGCCGGGCAGATGTTTGGCCGAACAGGTCGGCGTGAACGCTCCGGGCAGCGCAAACATGACGACTTTCTTGCCGGCGAACAATTCGTCGGTCTTCACGGCCTTGGGGCCGCCGTCCTGCATCTGCATCAGCGTCGCCGATGGAATTTTGTCACCGATCTTGACGATCATAGCCGTCTCCTTGCCGTTAATTGTTTAGAACGGTTGTAACGTAATGCCGTGCGCGCGGGAAGCCGCTATGCTAATTTGTTCGCCATGACGAAGGCGAAATCGCGCAAGCCGGAGTCCGGCGAGAGCTTCCTCGAAGGCAAGCTTCTCATCGCCATGCCCGGAATGCCCGATCCGCGATTCGAGAAAAGCGTCATCTTCATGTGCGCCCACTCGGCCAAAGGGGCGATGGGGATCATCGTCAACAAGCCGATCGACGGGCTGTCGTTCCGCGAGCTGATGTCGAAGTTCAAGATCGACGTCACCGCGGACGGGACGAACACGCCCATCCTGTTCGGCGGGCCGGTAAATATGGGCCGCGGCTTCGTGCTGCACAGCTCCGATTACGGCTCAAACGAAGCCACGCTGCCGATCACCGCCGAATTCTCTCTGACGGCCACCACCGACATCCTGGAAGCGATCTCGCAAGGGCGCGGGCCGTCCAAGTCGGTGCTCGCCCTCGGCTATGCGGGATGGGGCACGGGGCAGATCGAAAGCGAAATCATGGCGAACGGCTGGCTCCACTGCGACGCCGATCTCAAGCTGGTGTTCGACACCGACCACGACTCGAAATGGCAGAAGGCGATCGCCATGCTCGGTGCCGATATTTCGGGGCTGTCAGCCGACGCCGGACGCGCCTGAACCCTGACGGGCCGCGGCGCGGAACCGCCGCGCGATGTAGGCGAGCGCATCCTGCATCGTCATCGGCTCGGAGAACAGGAAGCCCTGCGCAAACTCGCAGCCCAGTTCCGCCAGGCGCGCGGCATCGGCTTCCGTTTCGACGCCTTCGACGATGACGTTGCGCTTCAAATCGTGCGCCAGAGCGATGACCGAGGCGAGCACGACATCGCCGTCGGATTCGGAATCCGTGCCGCCGTGGCGGCCGAGGAAACTCTTGTCGATCTTGACGGTGTCGAACGGCAGATCGGCAAGCTGGCTGAGGCTCGACATGCCGGTGCCGAAATCGTCGATGGCAAGGCTGGCGCCCAGGGCGCGTATCTGCAAGGCCAGCGCCTGCGCCTCCGCGTCGGATGCAATGGCGCTTTCGGTGATCTCCAGTTTCAAGGTGCCGGGCGCCAGGTCCGTGCCGGACAGAATCCCGGAAAGCAAGCTCAAGAGTTCCGTATCGCGCAACTGGCGACGCGATAGGTTGACGCTGACGAACAGCGGCTCCGGCAGCGGGAAGTAGCGTTGCCACTGGGCGAGGTCCTTGGCGGCGCGCTGAAGCGCCAGACGCCCGAGCGAAACGATAAGCCCGGTCTCCTCGGAATGGGCAATGAAATCGGCGGGCGCCACAAGACCCTTGGTAGGATGGCGCCAGCGCAGCAACGCCTCGAAGCCGGCGACGGTGCGGTCCGCAAGACGCACGATAGGCTGGTAGAAGACTTCGATCTCGCCTTTATCCAGTGCGCGGTGCAGCTCCGATTCCAAAGCCACCGAATCCTTCGGCGCCTGGGCATCCAAGTTCTGCGTATAAATCCGCACGCAATCGCCGCCTTGCCGCTTCGCCTGGATCAGCGCCAATTCGGCATTCTTGAGCAGGTCGATGGGATCGCGCGCCTCGCCGCCCACGGCGACGCCGACGCTCACGGGAGCGAAAACGGTGCGGCCCTCGAATTGATGCGCGGCGCCGCAGATCTTCACCAGATCGGCGCCGAATTCCGCCGGCTCGCCGGAAGGCAAGTGCATCAGCACCGCGAAAGCGTCGCCGCCGATGCGGAACACCCGCGCAGAGCCGTAGGTGCGCTTGCTCAGGCGCTGCGCCACGCGCACGAGGATTTCGTCGCCGCCATGATCGCCGAGGCTGGCGTGGATCGCCTTGAAGCGGTCGATGTCGAGCACCGCAAAGGCCGCTTCGTGCAGCTTGTCTCCGAGATTCTCCAGCTCCTCCATCAGCGCGATGCGGTTGCCGAGGCCGGTGAGCGGATCGCGCAGCGTGCGATCCAGCATTTCCGCTTCGGCCTCCTTGCGCGTCGTGACGTCGGCCAGAAGCCCGACGCAGCGTTCGGCCGCGGCGCCTTCGGTGCCTTTCATGGTCGCCCTGAGCTCGCACCACGGATAGCGCCCGTCCTCGGCGCGGACCCGGAACTCGATGCGGAACGCCAGGCCCGACCGGGCGCGGAACTCCGCTATGGCCTGCTCGTAAACCGCGCGGTCGTCGCGATGGATGCGCGCCGTCCACAAGGGGTGCGCCATGCGGGAGGCTTCAAGCCCCAACAGCGAAGCGGCTTCCGCCGACAGCGCCACCATGTCATGCAACAGATCGAGCTCGAACACCCCCTGGCGCGAGGCGCCGATCGCCTCCATCGCCTTGTGGGAGGCAGGTTCGGCGGCCCGGGGCGGCGGCGGAGGAGGAGGTGGAGGCGGAGGGGCGACTGGGCGCGGCGCATGCGCGTGATGGACGAACGGCAATACCGCGATCCCCTCGCCTGACGCGACGGCCAAGGCCAGAAGGACTCCTCCGGCCGCCGCGAACCCGCCCGTCAGATCGGGCGCCAGGGACGAAGAGCCGAAACCGCCGGCTGCCGCGAACATCACTCCCAAGGCGAGCAGGACGAACAGCCCGGCGCTCGGTGTCAGGATGCGCGCAGGCTGCGAGCCCCGCCGTCCGCGGTGAAACAGATAGGCCGCAATCGCCACCGGGCCGCACACCAGCATGATGTCCGTCAGCAGCGTGGCGCCCGGAAGGCCGACATAGGCGAGGAACGACAACACCACCAATCCGATCACCGTGCCGCGCAGCCAGCGATCGGCCCAAGGCCACAGCTCGTGCAGCGGCACGACCAGATCGACGAAGCGCATGCCGGACGCCAGCGACAATCCTCCGAACATCGCCGTCAGGCCGTACGGCCCGCCGATGCCGGTGACGAGACTGCCGTCGAACATGCCGACGGCGGCAAGCCGCGTCAGCAGCATGAGAAGCAGCGTGATCGCCGCCCAGCGCGGCGCGGCGTGGTGCGTCATGACGGCGATCCCGCCGGCGATTAAGAAGGCCGCACCGATCAACCCAGCCACCGCCGCTACGAAAATCGCGATCTGCCGGTTGTGGGCGGCGAGCGCGGGCTCCGTCCAGGCAAGCAGCGAAGGCGGCGACGGCGCACCTTCCATGCGGATGGCGAGCGGCGCGACGGTGCCCGCGGGAAGCGTGACGCGGAAGCCGTGCCGCCCGTAGGCGTTCGAGCTTTCGATCACCACGTTAGGAGTGGTGCTGGCGACTTGCAGGATCGTCGGCCGATGCGCACTGGGAATAAGGCTCAGTCCGCTGCTCGGCGGCTGGCCGGCATGCAGCACGCGCGTGACCGGGTGCTCCGACATGTTGGCGGCCGTGAAGCTGTACCAGGGTGTAGCGGTGCTCTTGGCGCCTTCCGGCGGGGTAAAGGGCTTGAGCAACTGCTTCAGCTCGACGACGTCGTCGCCCTTCCCGAAGCTGATATCCGGGGACGTTACCTCTGCCGCTTGCGCAAAAGAAAAGAATGCAACGGCGAATGCTACGGCGAGGGCCAGTCGTCTCATCACAGGCGCTGTCTTCCCGGGCTTCTTTGTTTTCTGGGCACTGGAGCGGAAGAGCATTCAGCGCGTCCCGCCCCGCATTCCGTTCTGTCGCACGATCCGCCGGAAAACCGTTTCCGATCACGCACTAGCGTATCTGCACTTCGTCTTCCAGCAAAGCAAATAGGACATGATCGCTCCATTCGCCGTTAATCTGTAAGTAACGGCGGGCGAGGCCCTCCTGCCTGAAGCCTGCTTTGACCAGAAGATTTTGGGAAGCCTCGTTGGTCGGCAGGCACGCAGCCTCGATTCGGTGCAGGCCCAAAGTGGAGAAAATGAAAGGAATCAGCGCCCGCACCGCCGCATACATGTAGCCCTGCCGCGCGAAACGCTCGCCGATCCAATATCCCAGAGCGCAGCACTGGGTGACACCTCGCCGCACGTTGGACAGGGTGCAGCCGCCGAGCAGCGAATTGTCCTCGCTGCGGAACACGAAAAAGGCGTAGGCCGTGTCCTGGCGGTGTTCCTTCTGATAGCGCTTGATGCGCCTGCGAAAGGCGCCCTTGGTCAATTCGTCGCTGGCCCAGGACGGCTCCCACGGCGTCAGGAAGTTGCGGCTCTCGTGGCGCAGGCGCGACCAGCCGAGATAATCGCTCATCCGGGGATAACGCAGATAAACGCCCGAGCCGCGTATCACCGGCTGTTGGCCGCCGGGAAACGTCAGACCGCGCATGAAGGCCATAGCGCCTGTTTGTTTCATTCCGCTGCGCGCACCATTGGCTTCAAACCGAACCGGCCTGCAAATATGCCATAGCGCTCCAGTTTGCCAGCGGGACCGACCGTCGCGACCGAAGGATCGACCGTCGCCATGACCTTGGCCCCGAAACGGCGCACCGCGGCGGCGTCCACCGCCTCCAGCTTCTCGCTCATCTCCTCGACCGAGAGCACGCGCCCGTAGGTGAAGAGGTGCCCGGCAATCATCTCGGCGCGGGAGGATGGCTTCTCCAGCCCCATCAGGAAGCCGGACTTCAACTGCGCCTTGGCACGCGCCACTTCTTCCACGGTCGCCGTTTCGGCCAGGCTCGCCATCTCGCCCGCCACCACCGCGCCGATCTCGGCGGCTTCGGCCTCGCCAGTGCCGGTGTAGACGCCGACCACGCCGTCATCCTTGGACGAATGCGCGAAGGCGTAGATCGCATAACAAAGCCCGCGTTTCTCGCGGGCTTCCTGGAACAGTCGCGAGGACATGCCGCCGCCCAGGGCGGTGACGTAGACCTGCGCCACGAAGAAATCCTCGTCGAGGTTCGAAACGCCCGGAAAAGCATAAGCGATATGGGCCTGATCGAAATCGCCGCCGACATGCGTTTCGCCGCCGACATAGTGCGCCGGCAGCACTTCCTGCGGTGCGCCCGGCTTGAGGCCCGCGAACTTCTCTTCGGCAAGGCGCAGCATGTCTTCGTGCTCCACCGCTCCGGAGGCGATGAGCGCCATGCCGCCCGCGCGGTAGTTCGCCCCCATGTAGGCGAAGAGATCGTCGCGCCGGAAAGCGGAGACGGTGTTCTCCTCCCCGAGGATCGGCCAGCCCATCGGCTGATCGGGATAGGAGACGGTCTGGAGGTAATCGAAGATGATGTCGTCCGGCGTGTCGCGCGCCTGGGCGATCTCCTGGAGCACGACCTGCCGCTCGCGTTCCAGCTCGGCGGGCTCGAAGGTGGGCTCGGTGAGGATGTCGGCGAGGATGTCGAGCGCCAGCGCCATGTCCGCTTTGAGAATGCGCGCGTGGAAGGCGGTCTGCTCGCGGCTGGTGTAGGCATTGAGGAAGCCGCCGACCGTTTCCATCTCTTCGGCGATGTCGCGTGCGCTGCGCCGCTTGGTGCCCTTGAACGCCATATGCTCGAGCATGTGCGAGATGCCGTTCAAAGGAGCGGTTTCGTTGCGCGCGCCCGCGTTCACCCAGACGCCGACGGCGGCGCTTTCGAGCTGCATCATCGGGTCGGTCGCTACGATCAACCCATTGGAAATACGAGATATTTTTACGTTCATGGCGGCGGCACTCTAGCCTCGATATAGGTGCGCACCAAGGACTTTTCCGCCGCCGTGACATCATATTTTTCGGCACCGTTAAGGGCCTGCATAAGCCTCGGGGGGACCGGGGGAATCACCCCCGTGGCCTTCGCTACGGCCTCCGGGAATTTGGCCGGATGGGCGGTCGAGAGGACCACCACGGGAGCCTGTTTCTGCAACCCAAGATTGTACGCGGCCGCCACGCCCACCGCCGTGTGCGGGTCGATCAGCCGTCCGGTTTCCTTATGGACGCGCGCGATGGCCGCGAGGGTTTCCGTGTCGTCGCATCGGGCGGCGGCGTAACGCGCTTTGAGGTCCGCATGGACCGGCGCGGGCAGAACGATGCGCTTGGCCTTGGCGAACTCCGCCATCGCTTCGCACACCCAGGCAGCGTCGCGGCCCGAGGCCTCGAACAGCGCGCGCTCGAAATTCGAGGCGACCTGGATGTCCATTGACGGACTGAGAGTGGGATGCGCCGCTCCCGACGCGTAGATGCCTTCGTTCAAGGCGCGCGCCATGATGTCGTTGGAGTTGGTGGCGACGACGAGCTTCTTCGCCTTGAGGCCCATGCGCATCGCCGCTTCGCCCGCGAAGACGTCGCCGAAATTGCCG
>PMKE01000062.1:0-425 GCA_003158585.1 Alphaproteobacteria bacterium | reverse complement strand
CGCGATGTTGTGGACGTTGGCGAAAGGCGCCGTCGTCATTTGCTTCCTCTGCACCTCGCTGACGCGGCCGTGCGGATGAAGGACGAACACCTCCACGTTCGGGAGCCCGCCCAGCGCTGCGATGGCGGCAGAACCCGTGTCGCCCGAGGTGGCGGCGAGAACCGTTGCGCGTCCGCCTTTCTTCTTCAGGGCGCGCGCGAAGAGACGGCCCAGCACCTGCAACGCCACGTCCTTGAAGGCGAGTGTGGGACCGTGGAACAGTTCGAGCNNCGGCGCGATGCGCGGATCGTCGAACGCGGCATAGGCGGCGTCGATGTCGGCGGCGAGTTCTTGTTCGGTAAACGAATCCCCCGTGAGGCGGCCGATGACGCTGCGCGCGGCCTCGGCATAAGGACGCGAGCCGAACGAAGCCAGCTCGGCGGGCG
>PMKE01000120.1 GCA_003158585.1 Alphaproteobacteria bacterium | reverse complement strand
TTGTCTTCTTCCTGGGTGAAGCAGCCGGCGCGGCAGATGCGCAATTCCTGATCGCGCACTACCGCGAAATCGATCTCGAGGCCGTCTTCCGCGATGTGCTGCAATATTGGGACGATTTGCTCGGCACCGTTCAGGTGAAGACGCCGGATCGGTCCATGGACCTGATGCTCAATCGCTGGCTGCTTTATCAAACGGTGGCTTGCCGGTTGTGGGCGCGATCGGCGTTTTATCAGGCGGGCGGGGCCTATGGCTTTCGCGACCAGCTCCAAGACGTGATGGCGCTGGTTTTGTCGAAGCCGGCGATGACGCGCGAACACCTGTTGCGCGCCGCCGCCCGCCAGTTCGTCGAAGGCGACGTCCAGCATTGGTGGCTGCCGCCGTCCGGCCAGGGCGTGCGCACACACATTTCGGACGACCGGATATGGCTCGCTTATGCCGTCGCGCATTATGTCGAGACAACCGGCGACACCGGCGTACTCGACGAGATGGTCCCGTTTGTCGAAGGACCGATGCTCGTCGCCGGCGAGCACGACTCCTATTTCCTGCCGACGGTAACGGAGGAGTCCGCCTCGCTCTTCGAGCACTGTGCACTCGGGCTCGATCGGAGCCTTCCTGTCGGCGGGCACGGCCTGCCTCTGATCGGCACAGGCGACTGGAACGACGGCATGACCCGCGTCGGGGAACTGGGCAAGGGAGAGAGCATCTGGCTCGGTTGGTTCCTCTACGCGGCGCTGTCCGCCTTCGTGACTTTGGCGGACGCTCGCGACGAAAAAGCCCGCGCCTCGACGTGGCGCACTCACGCCAAGGGGTTGCAAACGGCGCTCGAACGAGACGGTTGGGACGGAAGCTGGTACCGGCGTGCCTATTATGACAACGGAACGCCGCTCGGCTCGTCGACGAACGGCGAATGCCGGATCGACTCCATCGTCCAATCGTGGAGTTTGATCTCGGGCGCCGCCGATCCCGGCCGCGCCGCGCAAGCTATGGCCGCCGTCGACGATCAACTCATTCAGCGCGACACCGGGCTGGCGCTGCTCTTTACGCCTCCTTTCGACCGTGCAGCACTCGATCCGGGCTACATCAAAGGCTATCCGCCCGGCATTCGCGAAAACGGCGGGCAGTACACTCACGCGGCGGTTTGGTCGGTGATCGCCTTCGCAGAACTCGGCGAAGGGGACAAGGCGGCGGCACTGTTCGCAATGCTCAATCCGATCAGACATGCGGACACGCGCGCGGGCATTCAACGCTACAAAGTCGAGCCCTATGTCGTCGCGGCGGACGTCTATTCTGAGGCGCCGCATGTTGGACGCGGCGGCTGGACTTGGTACACGGGCGCAGCCGGATGGCTTTATCGCGCCGGCATCGAATCCATTCTCGGGGTCAGGCGGCAGGGCGCGTTCCTGGTCGTAGAACCGTGCATTCCGCAGCGCTGGCCGGGATTTGAAATGACATTCCGGCATGGCTCAACGCGCTATGACATTGCGGTCGAGAACCGGGGTGCGGGCCACGGCGTCGCGGCGGCGGAGCTGGACGGACAATCGCTCACGGAACGGCCGCTCCGGGTGCCGTTGTGCAACGACGAGAAAGTCCATCGGCTGCATGTTGTCCTCGGAGAAATTTGAAGACAATCGCCGATCATTATTACTCCTTCGATATGAGTCATCTCACCGTCCCGGCATCCGGTCCGCGAAAAAAAAAGCGGGTTTCGCCTGGGGAAGCAAAACCCGCGAGAGACCTCTCCATTTGAAACACAGGGGTGACGGAGAGGATTCTATTGCGGAGGCGGAGGGGGCTCGCCACGGCCCATCGCTCCCGGATCGGCCATGCAATCGTCGCCGGGAGGCATGGGGGGGCGGCTGCCTCTCTCCGGTCCCATCGGAGCCATCGGATCGCCGCCTTCGAAAGCCTGCTTCTGTTCGTCGCCAAGCGAATTGAACAGCGCTTCCAACGCCGGCATCTCGGCCTCGAGATCGTCCAGCCGGGCGCGGATATTGCTTTCCTCCAGCTTCATGAGATCGACGATCGAAGGCGGCTTGTCCGGCGGCCGATGGGCGGCGCACTCCGAAAGGCGCGCCTTGGCGCTTGCCAGCTTTACGGATTTCCAGCGGTCGAACAGCGGCCTCTGCTTGTCGGAAAGGGCGAGCCTGACTTCCAGAAAGGCCATCTCGCCGACAGTGCGGGCGTAGCGGTCAGAACACATCTGCTCGAAGTGTTTCTGCATTTCCGCCTTATCGGCGGGCCTCATCTGCATCGGATTGTCCGGTCGCGGTGGCGGCGGTGCGTCCTGTGCCATACCTGCGGATCCGCAAAGCGCTGCCGAAGCAATGACAGCAATTAGAAATCTGAGTTGCATAAGGCAATCCCCTCGCTTGGTAACTTCCAAGGCCGGATTATAGAGGGTGCGCTGCGGGCTTACCGGCCATCAGTTGTCGCAAAGTGTCGAGAGGAGTGCGGCGTACGCGTTTTGTTGCACAATCGCCCGTGTTTTTTCAGCGGCAGCCCGGCGACCGGCAAAGGGGGCACCAGGAGATCGGAAATCCGGTCTCCTGGCGCATTGCAAGGCTCTACGCCGTCACCGACAGCGAAGACGTGGTGGTCGAAGTGTTATTGGCGAACGCATCGAGCAGCGTCAGGATCGGCGAGGTGTAGTTGTTGGAGATGTTTTCCTGAAGTTTTTCGATTGCGGTTGCGAAGTCCGAAGAACTGAGCGAACCGCTGCCCGTTGTGTCGAGGGACGTGAAATAAGTATCGGCCGTGTCCGTCGTGCCGCCGTTCTGTGTCACGAAATTCTCGAGCTCGCTCTGGCTTACCGTTCCGTCTCCGTTCGTGTCGAACAGACTAACCAGCTTGCTGCCAAGATCGCTCGTGGCATCCGAAGAGCCGTCGGAATTCTGCGGCGGGGGCCCGCCGCCAGGTCCGCCGGGACCGCCTGGGGGCGGAGGCGGCGGCGCCTGGCTCGCCAAGTCGTCTTCGGTGATGCCGTTGCTGTCGGACTGAGCGAGCATCGAGTACAGGTTGTCGGCTTCGGTCTGGGTGCCGCCCTGTTGTACGATATAGCTCTCCAGTTCGGATTGCGTCACCGTGCCGTCGCCGTCCGAATCCATTGCGGAAAACAAGCTCTGCACTGGGTCGGATGAGGTCGATGAAGACGAAGATGAAGACGAAGATGAAGACGAAGATGAAGACGAAGATGAAGACGAACTGTCGCTATTCTGCTGCTGCAGTCCGATCAGCGTGCTCAGGATCATGCTGCTGAGGCTGGGCTTCGTGGGTCCTTTCAGCTGTTCTGCGTTGTCGGACGTAGTCGCTGAACTTGACGTTGTTTGGTCCGTGCTTGAGGACGTAGAGGTCGTCGTGTCCAGCCTGGATAACAGGGTCGACAGCATCTGGGAGAGATTCCCGGTGCCGTACGACCCTATGCCGGCTATCGACATGGTAGTCTCCTTTGCTTGTGCCGCCTGCAACTCACAGAGCGGGCAAAGACCGAAAAGCAGCCCATGTGCCAGTATTTGCGAGGAAAAAACGGCGGCAGGCGGCGTCACGCGACTGTCCCTGATACAGTTGCAATACAAAACGTGCATAAAGTGCCCAACACGGCAATTCGTGCCGGGGCAAACGATCACGGTAAATGCCGGCGGCCGGACCGGCGACGCCGCCCCCATCTCGCATCATCGCGTATCCGACGGCTGATACGAGTTGTTACATATATTCGACTTTGGCAGTTGTATCCCCGTCTCCGGGTGCAATGCTGCCGGTTCCCGCTATAGGGTTGAAAAACTGGTCGACCGCAGGTGGCAGTGATGTCCATGCCGGAACAGATAAAGCCGGAAGGTTCCACGCACGCTTCGGATAGCGCGCATCATATTCTGGTCGTAGAGGACGAACGCAGTGTTCGCGATCCTCTGGCCCGCTATTTGAAAAGCAACGGTTTCCGCGTCACGCAGGCCGCGCACGCGCTGGAGGCGCGTCATATGCTGGGCCGCTACAAGTTCGATCTCGTCATCATCGACATCATGATGCCGGGTGAGGACGGCTTGAGCCTCTGCCGGTCGATCCGCGAAAAGCTCGACATCCCGACCATCCTGCTCACGGCGAAGGCCGAGGAGACCGACAGGATCGTCGGTCTCGAGATGGGAGCGGACGATTATGTCGTGAAACCGTTTGCGCCTCGCGAGTTGCTGGCAAGGGCAAAGGCGATCATCAGGCGGGCGAACTCCATGCCGAGCGTCCAGCGGCTGCCCACGCACAAAACTCTCCGGTTCGGCAGCTGGAAGCTCATGACAGGCGAACGTCATCTGGTCGGCGACGACGGAGTTGTCGTGCCGCTGTCGACCGGCGAATTCAATCTTCTCACGATCTTTCTGGAGCGCCCGCGGGTCGTGCTGTCCCGCGATCAGCTTCTCGACATGACGCGCGGCCGCGAAGCGTCGGCCTTCGATCGCAGCATAGACAATCTGATCAGCCGCGTGCGAAAGAAGATCGAGCCCGATTCCAAGACTCCGATCTACATCAAGACGGTATGGGGTGGAGGTTATTGCTTTGTGGCAGAGGTCCGGCAAGAGTGAGCAGACGTTGGCGGCTTGATTTCGGCTCCTGGAGCACATTCGGACAGACAGCTTTGCTGATCTTCGGCGCGCTGTCCGTTGCCCAGATCTTTGCGTTCTTTCTGCTGGGTAACATCACGGAACAATGGCAGAAGTTCATCGTCGTCGATCCGGCGGTCGATCGGTTTGCGGAAGTGGCTCAAGAGGTGGCGGCAACGCCCAAGAACGCCCGCCTGCAGGTCGTGCTTGAAGCCAATGCCGACGGCCAGAATTTCAGACTGACGAACAGCTCTCCGGTTCTCGATGGGGCGCGGCAGACGCAGCTCGAAGACAGCCTCAGGACCGCTTTGAAGAAACGCAAATTGAGTTTTTCCGCCGTGAACGCATCCCGGCGGCCCGGACGCCCGGACTTTGCTCCGCCTCCGGGAGCGAGGAGCGCCCCCGGTCCGGGGTCCGCCATGCCTTTCCCGCCTCCCGAGAAGGGGCTCGAAGGCGCCGGACCGGACGGGATGCCGCCGCCGCCGTTCGCGCGCCCACCACGTCCTCCGTTGACACGGCCTTACGGCCTCGGCGGTCCGCCCTGGGCCCATATGAACGATGAGGTTCATCTGGCGGCGCAATTGCCCGACGGTTCGTGGCTCGACGGCCGTTTCCTGATGTTCAGGCCGCTGCCCTTGTTCCTCAGTCCCATGTTCGTGTCGGAATTGGCCCTGTTCATTGCCGTACTCTGTATATCGCTTTTCTGGGCCTCCCGGATTTCGAGGCCGCTGCGCATATTGGCCCGCGCGGCGGAGAACCTGCGACCGCAGGAGGCCATCAGCCCCATTCCGGAGCAAGGTCCGCGGGACGTCCGCGCGGCCATCGTCTCCTTCAATACGATGGCGCAACGCGTCAAGGACCTCCTCCAGGAAAAGGACCGCATGTTGAGCGCGATCGGTCACGATCTGCGCACGCCGCTGGCTTCTCTCAGAATTCGCGCGGAATCGGTCGAGCCCGAAACCGAGCGGGAGCGTGTCGTCGAAACGATCGACGACATGACGAGAATGGTCGACGAAATCCTGAGCCTGGCCCGGCTGGGCCAGTCCACCGAGCCGCGCCTGCTGGTCGATCTCTCGGCTCTGGCGGATTCGATCGTGGAGGAGTTTCGCGAACTCGGAAAAGACGTGACGTTCGAGGAAGCGCCGCGTACCCCTCTCATGATGCAGCCGGGTCTGGTTCGCCGGCTATTGCGCAATCTGATCGACAACGCGGTCAAGTATGGCGAGCGTGCCCGGGTTTCGGTTACGGATACCGCAGATGCCGTCGAGCTTCGCGTCGAAGATGACGGCCCGGGCATACCGCAGAGCGCATTGACGGACGTCATTCAGCCGTTCACGCGCCTCGAGCACTCCCGCAGCCGTGAGACAGGCGGTATGGGATTGGGATTGTCCATTGCCGACGCCGTTGCACGCAGCCAGGGCGCGACGCTCATTCTACATAACAAGGAACCGAACGGTCTGCGGGCGACCGTTAAGTGGTCCAAAGCGGCTTTGGCAGAAAGCTGACACAAACGGAGCGGCGAGCCTCGATCGAGCGAGGCGGCGTTTCCTTATCGCTCAGACGATGCGGAATGAAGGTTTGGGCGGCACGTCGGGCGGGGGAAACAGCGCGTCGACGAGGAAGTCCAACGTTGCGGCAGACTGTTTGTTGCCCACCGCATCGGCCTTGTCGCGGGCCGCCGTCAGGCGCGTGCGAAGGAGCTTCGCATCGGCCCCGAGATCCAGGACGCTCGTTGCCAGAACGCGAACGGCATCGAACAGCGCGCCCTCGTGCTGCGACATCGGTCTGTCGATTGTCATGAACGGACTCCGTCAGTCGAAATCGACGATCTCGCCGGCAGTCCATGCCTTCGCATGATCCGGAATCACCGCCCATACCTCGCCGGCCTTCTCCCGCAGCCGAAAGAACAGCACGCTCGTTGCGACGTCGTCCGGGGCCTTGGCAAATTCGCCGTCCGCGCAGAACTTGCGAAACGCACGCTCGATCTCGTCTTCCAGCTTGAGCGGAACATCGCGTTGCGCATTCTCGCGAGCGCGGCGGATCGCGCGCATTACCGACCAGCGGCGAAGACCGCCGGGATATTGCGAAAGGACGTCGATCAATTCCGCGACGCAGGACGGGTCGGAGCGCCTCGGCCTCGCGCCGCCGGTATGACGCACCCGCGAGAGATCTTCGCTATTTCCCAACGAACTCATCGAATTCAGTCTCCTCGTTACGCGACAATTCTTGATGCACACCGTGATCTCAAGAAATACGCGCCGTCCCGTTGCAGCTATCTCAATCGCACAAGCTAAACGGCGTACGGATCGATGGCCGCGCAAGCACATGCTCAAACGCAGCGAACGGCACCATCGGATAAGAAGTTCGGCTGTATCTGCCTGGCGCGCACGATGCGAGTCGGGAGGACAACAGTGCGCTTCATCTGACGGGACGCCGTCGCACGGTCGATATAGAAGCTATAAGCGCCACTTACAAGCGAATCGCGGAAGTTCGTGCATAATTTAAGTACATTTCCGACAGGTTAATCCAATAGTCTAGGGTATTTGCTCGGTTTTAGATGATAGCCGTGCAATCGCACTTCGACTCGGCAGTGTCCCACTTCCGGTCAGGCGAAGATCGCTTCCGCTCGCTGTTCGGCGCTCAGTTCGACGCCCGTAAGGTCGCACGGCAGCGTGCCGCCTGTCTTGAGCGCGAGGGGACGCATGTCCGCGCCGATGAACTTGGCGTGGTGCAGACGGGCGCCGGCGAACTTTACGCCGCGCAAGTCTGCTCCTTCGAAGCTGGCGCCCCTGAGATCGGCACCCTCGAAATTGGCGCCTTGCAATTCGGTGCACGAGAAATCCACACCGGCCGCGATGACTTTCCTCGCCGAGATTGCGGTGAGCTTGAACTTGCCGATCGCCGTCGCCAGCGGTCGCAGGTCTTCGCCGTCGAATACCGCGCAGGAACCCATGCGCGCGTCGGACTCGACCCAGCGCTGGTGGGCGTTGAGCCGGAACATCAGGTGCGGTTTGGCGGCGATGGCCTCGGCGCTAGGCGGCAGCACGCATTCCGCGAAGGCGGAAGGCGGCAACGGGATTTCGCTGATGTCCATGTCGCTCAGGATAGCGCCCTTGAAGGTGGCGCCCGCCAGGCGCGCACCCTTGAATTTGGTGGCGGTGATGATGGCGCCGGTGAAATCCGCGCCGTTGAGATCGGCGCCCTCGAAGGTCGCGCAGGAGAGGGAGCAATAGCTGAGGTCGACGCCATTCGCCGATCCGTTGCGGTCGATGACGGCTTCTTTGCCTCCGGCAACGCTCTTCATCAGACGGCCGGCGCGGAAATCGACGTGATCGAGGCGCGCATGCGACAGATTGCTGCCGTTCAGCGTGACGCCGCGCATATCCGCATGGGTGAAATTGGCGTAGCGCGCGTCCACGTTGCGCATCTCGCAGCAATAAAGGTTTGCGCCGATGAGATTGGCGAACCTCAGATTGGCCCCGCAAAGGTCCGATCCTATGAATTCGGCTTCCGCAAGCGCCCGGTTAGAGAAGTCCACGCCCGCGAGGTGACGAGAGGTGAGGACAGCGCGGGAGCCCTTGCCAGAATGTGAAAGATAAAGCTCGTGCGCGCGGATAATCCGCTCGATTTCCTCTCGCGGCATCGCTGCTGTACCGTGCGACGTAACCGCAGACGCGTCGCTCTTGACTATGACGGAAGCCCCCACACGCACCCCCCCGCTTGCTCCGCCAATATACTCTACAGAGTGTTAACCCGGGGTTGCGCAGTCCCAATCCGGCAGCCGCGCGCCCTCGGCGACATCCGGGCGGAGGCTTCATCTTTCGTTTACCGCGTCCCTGCCGCTCCGATATTTTCCAACGTTTTGTTCACCAAAAAAGCAGCACAGTAGGCGGCGAACAGGGTCGGAGCCGTCATTGTCCGGCAGAAGAGCAGGAACGGCACTTGACGCGGGGTGGGCACGCCCGCGTGAGCGCGTGTCTATGCGCGCCGTGATCCTCGAAGCGGCAAACCGTCTTATCGAGCGGAACGGACCGGAAGCGCTGACTTTAAGCGCGGTGGCGAGCGAAGCGAACATCGCGCGTGCCACGGTTTACGGCTACTTCTCGAGCAGGAAGGACCTGTTTTCTCAGGTTGGGCCGGCGTCCTCCGAAGAAAACGGCGAACCGGAAGCCGCGACGGATTCACCGCCTGCGGACGATACGACGGAAGCGGCGCCAACCGCCGAAACTGCAATCGCGGAGTCGTCTCCGGCGCTCGAAGCCGAAGCAACGGCGCCAGCCGGCGAACCGTCCGGCGAAGAATACCAGGAGTTGATGAAGGCCCAGGCCGACGCGCTCCATAAGATCGCCAGTCGCGTCATCGTCCCGAAGTCGTTGATGAAAGAAGGGACCGACAGCGTCCTGTCGCGCGTGGAAGCGCGCCTCAGCGTTGCGGAACAGTCCGCAACCAAGCTGGAGCGGCGCATGGACGAGCAGGCGAAAGAGCTTGCCGGCCAGACTTCGGCGGTGACGGAGACGTTGCAGCAGTTGCAGGCGCGGCTGAAAGCCTTCGAGCAGCGCCAGCAAACGGCGGTCGCGGAACTTCGGCTCGACCTGCACAATCTGATGCACACGGGAAAGGACGAGACGCATACGGTTCCTCCAAGCCCGGCGGACGAACCTGCGATCGTGCTGGAAATTCCTCAGGAGCCGGAGCCGCAAGCGGAACGCGAACCGGCCACAGAGACGTCGGCCGCGGACAACTATCTCAGCACGGCACGGCGGGCCGCGATCGTCGCCTCGCAGATCGTCGTGCAGCAACCGCCCCGGCGGCCGCCGCTGCTTCCCAAACTGCGTTTCGGCAACAAGCGGCGAGTCTGGCTGATCCTCGGACTCGCGGCGCTGGCCGTGGCGGCGTTCGATACTTTCGTGCTCGCCGCTTTCCCCCCGCGCGCGGCGACACAGGAAAGAGCGGTCGCTCCCGTACCGGCCAAGCCGTACACCGTTCCGGCGCGCAGCGACGCCAAGGCTCAATTGATACTCGGCATACGGCTGCTGAACGGGACGGGCGTGGCGACGAACGTCGAAAAGGCCGCGAAGTGGCTCGAACGCGCCGCCGCGGCGGGCCAGCCCGTGGCGATGAATTTCACCGGCGTTCTCTATCAGACAGGAACCGGCGTCCCCGCCGACATGGCGAAGGCCATCCGCTGGTACGAAGCCTCTGCGCAGCACGGCAACATCAAGGCCATGACCAATCTCGGCAAGCTCTATGCCGGAGGCTGGGCAGAGGGGACGGATTACGAAAAGGCGGCGCAGTGGTTCGGCCGCGCGGCCGCCCTGGGCGACGTCGATGCAGAGTTCGATCTGGCGATCCTCTACGAGCGCGGCCAAGGCGTGTCGCGCAGTATCCCCGAAGCTTACGAATGGTACGCCATCGCGGCGGCACGGGGCGACCAGAACGCCGAGACGCGCGCCGAAATGCTCGCTGCACAGCTGACGCCGGACGAGCTTCAAGCCGCCCAGACGGCTATTGCGGCCTTTAAGCCAAGCAAAATCGACCGCGCGGCGAACGACGTGCCGCCCGCCGCGCAGACCCCAAACTAAGGCCCGTTGCGCCTACTTGGCAGCCGAGGGTAACGGGTCGGGTCCGAACTCGTTCGGTCCGGCCGTTCCGGGCTGAATCCAGAAGTAGATCAGCACGACCGAGATCACGAGCATCGCCAGACTGATCAGCCAGCCGATCGACAGGAAGAAGAACAGGAAGCCCACCGCACCGAACGGTCCGGTCATGGCCGCCAGCAGGCCGATCACGTTCATCACCAGCGTGACGCCTGCCCAGACCCACATGAGCTGTCCGTTGCGGCCGATGTCCTGCAGCCGCCTTGCGCCGATACCCATCATGGGAAGCAGCAGCGCCAGTCCCAAGAGGCTCGTGAGAAGGCCGGAGAACAGGATGGAACCGATGATCGCCGCGCCCAGGTAGAGGACGAAGCTCGCCAGCACGAAATACCAGAACTCCTTGCGGCTGACTCGGCCGGACATGTCGAAGTAATGTTCCATGACATTGCGGCGGAACACCTCGATGATTTCTTTCGGATCCATGGGCCAGCCCCCTTCTTCGATACAGCCATGTTCGGCGACTCCCAGCAGAATCGCCGTCGGAATCGAGGTAAAGACGCCGCACAGGGCTTGTCAATGCAAACGGTTCTTATAGAAGGGACCGAATCGGCCGGGGGTTCCCGTGACGCACAGAATCTTCATCGACGGCGCAGCAGGCACGACGGGCCTAGAAATCCGCGAAAGGCTGCGTGGGCGCAAAGACCTCGAACTCGTGCAGCTCGGCGAGGCGGAGCGCAAGGACGCGCCCGCCCGCGCCAAGGCGTTGAACGAGGCCGACCTCGTGATCCTCTGCCTGCCGGACGACGCGGCGCGCCAGGCCGTGGCGCTGATCGCCGATCCCGGCGTGCGCGTTATCGACGCCTCCACGGCGCATCGCACCGCGCCCGGCTGGGTCTACGGCTTTGCCGAACTGGAACCCGGCCAGCGTGCCAGGATCGCCGCCTCGAAGCGGGTGAGCAATCCCGGTTGCTGGGCGACGGCCTTCATCGCGTTGGTGCATCCCTTGGTGCGCGCTGGCGTCGTGCCGGCCGACTTCCCGGTCACGGTGAACGGCGTCTCCGGCTATTCCGGCGGCGGCAAGTCGATGATCGAGGAATTCGAAAAGAAGGATTCGCCCGCCTATGTCGAAACGGTGGTGCGCGCCTACGCGCTCACCCTGTCGCACAAGCACATTCCCGAGATGCAGATGCACGCGAGTCTCGCGCATCCGCCCGTGTTCGCGCCGGGTGTCGGGCGCTTCTACCGCGGCATGCTGGTGGAGGTGCCGCTGCAGCTCTGGGCGCTGCCGGGAAAGCCCAAGGCGGCGGATTTGCACAAGGTACTGGCGGAAGCCTATCGCGGCGAGAAGCTCGTCGAAGTCGCGGCGCCGGAAGGCACCTCCATCGATGCGGAAGGACTCCGGAACACCAACTTGATGAAGCTGTTCGTGCTCGGCAACGACAAGACGGGGCAGGCGCGCCTCGTCGCGCTGCTCGACAATCTCGGCAAGGGCGCCGGCGGTGCGGCGGTGCAGAACCTCAACATCATGCTCGGCCTGCCGGAGACCGAAGGGCTCTTGTGAGGATCAAGCGGGCGTAGCGTTATTGCCCAACGGCTGCAGGCGGTGCGGCTAGATTTTTGTTCTTGATAAGCAGTGCGATCGTCTGCGGCACCCTGCTGCTGAAAATTCCGGAGCCAGGGTTTGCTTTCCACTCCTGGTACTCGGCTTCGAACCCTTGCAGGGTCTTCGCATCGCGCGACAACAACTGATCGACGGATGCGGCCAGCGCCGGCTTTTCAATCGGCAGATGGCTGACCTGGCTGATGATGCCGCCCGGAATGTCGAGGACCGAGACGTGCACGACGGTTGTGTCGAACCAGGGCTCGATGATCCCCACGATCACTTTGGCGGGGTAGGACTTGAGCGACCACATCTGTCCCGGGGCAAAATCCGGGCTGACTTCCTGTGCCCAGGCGCGCGGGACAAGCGCCCCTGCCGCGGAGGCCGCCAGCAACAAGATCGCTTGTCGGCGCAGCATCGTCGTTCTCCCCTAACCCCCTGCATATCCTATCCCCGCAGGCCGGCTCCCGACAGGCCGGGCAGGGCGGTGTTTGCGGTGCGTTTTTTTGTACGCCCGGCTGATTCGTCGCCGGACAGAACAAGGTGTCGCGCCCGGGCCTGCGACAATCTAGTTGCGCCGCGCACGATCCGGCAAGTTTGACACAGATTTCATGTGCTTGCGTGACTTTGGACGCTTGGATCGGGCATGATGGGTCTGTATATGAGCAGGTGGGTCGAGTATGCGCGGCCCTCTTAGGAGCACTCCATGACGATGGGCGTTCACGGACGAAGCAAAGGTATCCTGCGCCTTACCGCACTGGCGGTCATCGCGGTGAGTGCCGGCGCCTGCTCCAGTCTGCCGGCCGTGCCGGATTGGGTCGATCCCACGACCTGGTGGGGAGACGATTCAACCGCAGCCGACAACGGGCAGACCCCCGATCTTGCCGGCCTGCCGGACAAGCCCCAGGCAACGACGCCGGACGATCAACTGCAAGTCGCGGAGTCCCTGGCTGCCGATCGCACGCACGCCAAGTACAGCGCGGATGCGTTGCGTGGGGGCACGGAGGTTGCTGCCGCTCCGCCGCCGAACGTCGCGGTTACTCATGCGTCTGAAGAGACGGCGACAACGAGTGCCGGGACATCCGCCCGGACCCACAAGCCTGCCACCCCCGCCGCGAGCGAACCCGTCCGCGTGGCGGACCGATCTATTGCGCAGGATCCGGCCGGCAGAGCCATTCCGGGTACGCTTCCGGCGACGGCCCCCGCAACGCAGGTCGCGATGGTCGAAACGCCCGCACCCGCACAGACAACTGCAGCGCCGGGTGAACCCGCTCCGGTTCAGACGGCGGCGGCGCCGGCGGAACCCGTTCCTGCGCAGCAGAGCACTACACCGAGAGCAGTAGCCGTCGCGGAGCCTCCGGTGACAGCCTCTCCGCCGCCCGCCGTCCGGACGGCCACGATCTCGCCGTCCGATGCCATGCTCGGCTTCAAGCCTTCGACGGCGCCGCCGCTCGATCCTAGCGTTTCGCAGTTCGTCGCGGCGCCGATCATCCAGCGCTATCAGCAGACGGCAGCCGACGCGGGCACGGCTTATAACGTGCCTACGATGGTGGCGGAAAACCAGCCGCCCCGCAGAGCGCACCACAGGCATCGCAGTAGCAGCAGCGCCGTCGTCGCCAGCGCCGAACCCGTCAGCAGCACCGCCGCCGTCAGCAGAGGCCACAGCCGGCACGGCGTCGGCGGGCCGGAGCACATGAGCGGCGCGGTGGTGGCCAATCTCGACGTCCTGGGACCGGCCGTCCAGAATCCGGCACCGGCCGTCTATGCCGATGCACAGGGCAATCCTGCGACCGCGGTCGTCTTCTTCCCCGGCGACTCCGTTTATCTGAACGCCTCGGCGCGAGCCCAGGTCCAGGCAGCGGTCGATCAGTTCAATGCGAGCGGCGGCAAGGGTTACATCCGCGTGGTCGGTCATTCCTCCAGCCGGACGTCCAACATGCCCGTGGCGCGGCATATCGAAATCATTTTCCGCAAATCGCAGCAGCGCGCCGACGCGGTCGCCAGAGAGATCATCCGCCACGGCGTTCCTGCCGACAAAGTGCTGGTGGAGGCGGTCGGCGACTCCCAGCCCGTCTACTACGAATCCATGCCGAAGGGCGAAGACGGCAACCGCCGGGCAGAGATTTTCGTCCAGGGCTGAGTCCGGCGGCATTAGGGCCTAGCAGAAACGTCTCAAAAGCCATTGACGCGGCGGGCATCCTGCCGCGATGCTGCCGCGTTTTCCCGGAGCTTCCTGCGCAAGGTTTCCAATGCATACCGACTTCCACCGCATAAAGCGGCTGCCGCCCTATATTTTCGAGGAAGTTAACCGTCTCAAGGCGCAAGCGCGGGCGGCGGGAGAGGACATCATCGACTTCGGCATGGGCAATCCCGACATGCCCACGCCCAAGCACGTGGTCGACAAGCTGTGCGAGGTGGCGCGCGACCCGAAATCCAACCGCTACTCGGCCTCTCGGGGCATCAAGGGCCTGCGCAAGGCAATGACCGCCTACTACAAGCGGCGCTTCGGGGTCACACTCGACCCCGATACGGAGGTCATCGCCACCCTCGGCTCGAAAGAAGGTTTTGCCAATCTGGCGGCCGCCATCACCGCACCCGGCGACGTGGTGCTGGTGCCCAATCCGGCCTATCCGATCCACGCCTTCGGCTTCATCCTGGCGGGCGCCGCCATCCGGCACATCCCGGCGACTTCGCCGGAGGCGTATCTCAGCGCCTTGGGCCATGCGACGCGCCATTCGATTCCGTCGCCGCTGGCGCTGGTGGTGAACTACCCCTCGAACCCGACGGCGCAGGTGGTAGGCCTCGACTTCTACAAGGAGGTGCTTGCCTTCGCGAAGAAGCACGAGATCTGGGTGCTTTCCGATCTGGCCTATGCGGACATCTATTTCGACGACAATCCGCCGCCTTCGATCCTCCAGCTCGACGGGGCCAAGGAAATCGCCATCGAATTCCAGTCGCTGTCGAAGACCTATGCCATGCCCGGCTGGCGCATGGGCTACGCCGCAGGCAACCCGCGGCTGATCGGGGCGCTGGCGCGCATCAAGTCCTATCTCGATTACGGTGCCTACACGCCGGTGCAGGTCGCCGCGTCCGCGGCACTCAATGGGCCGCAGGAGTGCATCGACGAGATCCGCGCCATCTACAAATCGCGGCGCGACGTGCTTGTGGAAAGCATGGGCCGCGCGGGGTGGGAAATCGCTTCGCCGCCCGCTTCGATGTTCGCCTGGGCGAAGCTGCCGGAACAGTACCGCGAGCACGGCTCGATGGAATTCGCCAAACAGCTTCTCATCCACGCCAAAGTGGCCGTGGCGCCCGGCATCGGCTTCGGCGAATACGGCGAAGGCTATGTGCGCGTCGCGCTGGTCGAGAACGAGCACCGCATCCGCCAGGCCGCGCGCAACGTGAAGAAGTTCCTCTCACTCAAGATCAACGAACCGCCCGCACTGGACAACGTGAAATGAACGCTCCGCTGAAGATTGCAATTGCCGGACTTGGCACCGTAGGCGGCGGGGTGGTCAAGGCATTGACGGCGCGCGGCGAAGCGCTGAGCGGGCGCGCCGGGCGCAAGCTCGAGATCGTCGCCGCCTGCGACCGCGACGAGAGCAAGAAGTCCGGTCTCGACGCCCGGGTCTGGGTGAACGATCTCCATGCCATTGCGCAAAGCGCGGCCGATGTCGTCGTGGAGCTGATCGGCGGCGAGAACGGGGCCGCGCCTTCGCTGGTCGAGGAATCCCTGAAGGCAGGCAAACACGTCGTCACCGCCAACAAGGCCATGATGGCCCGTCACGGCGTCAGACTTGCGGTTCTGGCGGAAGAGAAGAACCTCGCCCTCAAATTCGAGGCGGCGGTGGCGGGCGGCATCCCGATCGTGAAGTCGTTGCGCGAGAGCCTGTTCGTCTATGGCGTGTCGGCGATCCGCGGCATCCTGAACGGCACCTGCAACTATATCCTGACGCAGATGGAAGCCACCGGCCGCAGCTTCGAGGAAGTGCTCAAGGACGCGCAACGCCTGGGTTACGCCGAAGCCGATCCTACGCTCGACGTCGGCGGCGGCGACACGGCGCACAAGCTGGCGCTGCTCACGGGCCTGGCCTTCGGCGTCAAGCCGGACCTCGACGGGATGGCGGTGCAGGGCATCGCGCACATCACGCCGGAGGACATCTCCTTCGCGCGCGAGTTCGGCTACCGCATCAAGCTGCTCGGCATCGCCAAGATCACGCCGCAGGGACTCGACCTGCGCGTGCAGCCCGCGATGGTCAACGCCGGCACGCCGCTCGCCGACGTGGACGGCGTCTTCAACGGCATCGTGGCGGACACAAAACAGGCGGGGCCGTACTTCTTCGAAGGACGTGGCGCAGGGGAAGCGCCGACTGCCAACGCTGTCATCGCAGACATCGTAGATATTGCGCGGGGAAATCGCGGTCCGGCCTTCGGAGTGCCCGCAGCGTCGCTGTTAACGCTCACAGCAGCGCCTGCGGGTAGCGCATCGTCTCCGTTTTATCTACGCTTCCAGGTGCTGGATGTGCCCGGCGTCCTGGCGGAGATCGCCGGGCATCTGGCGAAGTGGCGCGTCTCGATCGAGAGTATGATCCAGCGCGGACGGGCCCCGGGGGAGGCCGTATCGATTGTGATGATCACGCACGAAACGACCCATGCAGCGGTCGCCGGTGCGCTCGAGACCATCGCAGCGTCCGACAAGGTTGTCGCGCCGCCGTGCATGATTCCGATGGAAGCGAAGTAGAACCGCCCGATTCATAGGTTCCCGTCCTTCATGCTTCGACAGTCGGTAGCGACAGCGTGCCGACCAGCATGAGGGATTAGCAAAGCCCCTCACCCTGAGCTTGTCGAAGGGTGGGGGCGACTTCGTTTGAATGTATTTTGCTCTAGACTGACACATAACAACCTCTGTCATCCCGGCCACCCGCCTACGCCGAGGCTTCGGCGGGTCGTGTGGCCCATCTGGTCCGCCGTAGCTTTAGCGAAGGCGGAAGCGACGGTCCATGAGCGGCAGCGAATGGACGCGTCGCGCCGTGCCGGGACCCACCCTCGCGCAAGCGTGGGTTTCATAGTGGTTCCCGGGTCTCACGTCCCTCGCTCTGCTCTGGATGTTCGCCCGGGACGACAACTTTGGAGCAGGTTGAAGAGATTCCGTTATAAGCTTGCTTTGCGCCACCTGCTTCCGACGGTTCTTCCATGATATATATTCAGTGCAGGCAGAGTCCGGAGAGTGCGTCTATGAAGTGGCTCATCGCGATGGCGATCGGTTCGTTGTCCGGCTGGCTGATCGCTTCGGTGACCGACGAGGCGGCGATCGCCATCGCGGCCGGCGCGGCGATAGGCGTTTTGACCACCGTTGCTCTGTTCGGCACACACCCGGTTTACTCCGTCTTGAAGATAGCCGGCGCGATGGCGCTCGGATCGTTGGCCGGCTGGTTGGTTGCCAATCTGGCCGATGCATTGGCGGTTGCAATGGCCGTCGGCTCCGCGGTCGGGGTATTGGCCGCCGTCGCGGTGACCAGCACCCGGCCGGTCCGTTCCCTGATTAAAGTCGTCGGCGCGTCGGGCGTCGGCTTCGTCATCGGCTGGGGCATAGGTGCCGCTGTAGGCAATTACGAACTTGGTATGGCTCTGGCCATTCCGCTCGGCCTGCCTCTTCTTTTCCTCATCGCCGACTCCGTGCCCGAGCAGCGCCGTCGTCCGTTCTGAAATCCCGCGTTGCGCTGACCAACCTTTACCTCCCCCTTGCGGGGAGGTCGGAAAAATGGCGAGCGCCGGCGAGCGATTTTTCCGGGTGGGGGGCATCCGCTTTGCGTCACTTTCGGTCATAGGATTCTCTATAATTTGCGATCCTAACCGGCGCCTAAGCTGGTCGCCTTCACGGCAGGGGTGTTAGTCGTTATTCGTCGCCAATGTTCTATGAATAAATCCTTCAACTGCCGGCCGCGCAGCAAGCAGGAGGTTATGACCGGTGTGAAAATTAGCGATGGTGATGCGTGCTTTGAAATCCGGCTCGAGCCCGCTGACGGCCGTCTTGGTTCCGAAGTAGGGGCAGACGAAATCGTAATAGCCATTTGTCATCAGCACCTGTAGCGAATGATCTTGGCGCATGGCGCGCTGCAGACTCGCCAAGGCTTGCGAACCGCCCGTGCAGTCGTGCTCGCCGAAACCACCGCAGTGCCAGCCTTCATCGACGACGCTGACGTACGCGTCAATGTAATCTGCGTACGGCGTCTCAGCCTTGAAATGGAGTTCGCCGCCCAGATAGAGCGACGAGAGCACGGGATACCAGTTCTTGTCGTATCCTACTTTGGCCTCGTCAGCTTTCACCCGACGTGAATCATCCAGCCCGACAGGTGTCCAGTTCTCGCCGAGCAGTTCGCGGAGGTAGGTATCGGGCAGAATCCTGAATCGATACTTCAGGATGGCATCTGACGAGAGTCCCGTCAGTCGTGCCATGTCGGCTGCGGCGTTCTGTTGTTGTTCGCTGGTAAGATGATCGGTCTGCGCCAGGATTTTGGGATACTGATTTGTCGCCCAGGCCTCCGCTTGCCCAAGCGCGCCATCGAAGTTGTGTTGCAGCTCAGGAGCGAGCTTCCTATGGAAGAGGGCGGTCGCTGTAAAGGTCGGGAGCTGGTGGATGTAATACAGATCGCTGTAAGTGAAGGGCAGCTCGCCTACGACGGCCGTCGTAACCTCTTGGCTCGGCTGATTGCCAAGACCCGACGAGAGAAGCATGAGCCCGCGCAGGGAAAGGCCATGTCGCTTTGCGATGCCAGCGATGAGAGCCGAGCGCATGGAGCCGTAGCTGATGCCTGAGACGAAGACTGGTTGCCGCTTGGCTGGATCATAGTCTTGAAGGTAATTCTGGATGAATTGCGCGATCGACTCCGCATCTCCATCACGACTGTAATATTGCGCGGCATATTCCGGCTTGGTCGCCCGGCTATAGCCTGTGCCCACGGGATCGATGAGCACGAGATCGGTGAAGGTGAGCCAGGTATTCTGGTTGTCGACCAGCCCATATGGCGGCGGCGGCAACTGGTTCGGGAGTTTCACGCCTTTCAATGACCGCGGTCCTATGTCGTCCAGAGTTGTCGGGGCTCCAGGCCCACCTTCGGTGAAGAAGGTGAGAGGACGTGTCGGCTCGCCGCGCTTCGAATCGACGCTGTAGCTCACGAAGAAAATTTTGGCGTGCACTTCGCCTGTGGCTTCATCGAGAAGAGGAATGAAGCCCGCTCGCGCCGTGTAGGAGAGGCGAGTGCCATTTACGGTAATCGTGTGCCGGGTGACGACTGGCGTGATTGCGGTCTCCGGCGCAGCGCCCGGAACAGAACCACGCTGTGGTAGCGCGATCTCGTGCTGGGCACCTAGTGCGACGGTGCTAACCAGAGAAGCAGACAGCGCCGCGATGAAAACAAAAACGGCCCGCTTCATGGCGTTCCCCTGCTGCAATCCAATCTACCTTCTGGGCGAACCGTAGCCACAAAGCCGCTCCCCGGGAATGTCGTGTTCTGCCGCAAAGCGGAAACTGCCCCAGCCTGCGCTCCGCACCCCCAAAATTTAATCCGCGAATTGAAATTAGTTAGCTTGACATCGCATTTCCGCATTCCCATCTAAAACAACAAAGCGCGCAAACGCGTGCGCGCGAGGTTTGGCGAAGCGGCAAGAGATGCCGTTAACGGAGGAGTGCAGGGGTTGGCATCTGGGAATACGCAACCGCAAAGGTACGCTGCCTCCGATGCGGGCCGACGCCCAGGTCGCCACGGTGCTCGCCCATGTCGCTCTGGTGCAAAACCGTCGTCGAACGATTATCGAGACGATTCAATTACTTCGACCAAAAATTGCAGGGTTGAATTCACGTTTCCCTCCAGAGGATTTGCGCCGAGCCTGCCGGATGCTGGCCGCGCCGGATCGAATCGAGGCATGTGGCGCTCATGCAGGTCGCGCAGTCGTTTTCCGGCCGGAAGTGGAACCTCGTCACCTGCGACGAGGAGGCGGCGCGGGCGCTGGCGCGCGAGCACGAGATCTCCGCCGTCCTGGCGCGGCTGCTCATGGCGCGCGGCGTGACGAACGAGGCGGCGGCAAGCTACCTCAATCCGGTTCTGAAGAAGCTGCTGCCCGAGCCGCTCACCCTCAAGGACATGGACAAAGCCGTGGCGCGCGTCGTTGCCGCGCTCGCGAACGGCGAGCACATCGCGGTGTTCGGCGATTACGATGTGGACGGTTCCTGTTCGGCCGCGCTGCTGCACGGATTTCTTTCGGCCCTCGGTGCGCCGCCGCGTCTCTACACACCCGACCGCATGACGGAGGGCTATGGCCCGAACGTTGCGGCGTTGCTGAAGTTGAAAGAAGAGGGCGCCAGCCTCGTCATCACAGTCGATTGCGGCGCGGGCGCTTCGCTGGCGCTGGAAGCGGCACACGCGGCCGGGCTCGACGTGGTGGTGCTCGACCATCATGCGAAGGAGCACGCCTTGCCCGTCGTGGCGCAGGTCAATCCGAACGCGGCGGGCGACGCTTCCGGCCTGAGCCATGTCTGCGCCGCGGGGATCGTGTTCCTCTTCCTCGTCGCCTTGAACCGCGCGCTGCGAGAAGCGGGACGTTTTGCCGGAGGCGCGGAACCCGATCTGATGCAGGCCATCGATCTCGTCGGCCTGGCGACGGTTTGCGATGTGGTGCCGCTGACCGGCGTCAACCGCGCCTTCGTGCGCGGAGGCTTGGCGAAACTGTCGAAGCTCGAACGGCCTGGGCTGGCAGCGCTGGCGCGCGTTGCGGGCGTTACGCCGCCCTTCACGCCTTATCATCTCGGCTTCGTGTTCGGGCCGCGGATCAATGCGGGCGGGCGCGTCGGGCGCTGCGGCCTCGGCGTCGATCTGCTGACCGCCACGGACGCGGCAACGGCGGAGGAATTCGCGCTGGCGCTCGACCTGCACAACCGCGAGCGGCAGGCCATCGAGAAGCTGATCCTCGACGAAGCGACGGCATTGGCGGAGCAGCAGGACAACGCGCCGTTCCTCTTCGTGGCGGGCGAAGGCTGGCATCCCGGCGTCGTCGGTATCGTGGCGGGCAGGCTCAAGGATCGCTTCAACAAACCGGCCTTTGTCGCTGGATTCGAAGGCGGATTGGGCCGCGGCTCGGCGCGCTCCGTGCCCGGCGCAGACATCGGCAGCATGGTGCGCGCGGCGCGCGAAGCGGGCGTCGTCGAAAGCGGTGGCGGTCACGCGATGGCGGCAGGGTTCACCCTTCGCCCGGACCAGACCGAGCCGTTCCGGCGCTTCCTGGCGGAGGCATTTGCTGCAGGCACCGGCGTCTCGGAGGAGGCCGCTGCGCTCCAGGTCGAGGCCATGATCGCACCCTCCGGTGCCACAACTTCGCTGGTGCGCGACATCGCCCGCGCCGGACCCTTCGGCGCCGGAAATCCCGAGCCGATCCTGGCCGTGCCGGATGCCAAGGTCGCCTTCGCCGATCTGGTCGGGCAGGGCCATGTCCGGATGCGGCTGATAGGCGGCGACGGGGCCCGGCTGGACGCCATCGCCTTCCGGGTGGCGGACACGGCACTTGGCCGCAGCCTGCTCGGCGCCCGGGGGCAGCGCATCCACGCCGCAGGGCGGCTCAGGGCGGATGCCTGGAACGGCAACGAAAGGGTGCAGTTGCACCTGGAAGATGCGGCACCCGGAAGCGCCTGACCCGCGCTTGCCAAGGCCGCGTTCGGGCCTTATAGCCCCGTCTCCGTACCGCCTAGGTGCGCTACCGCGGGCCCTTCGTCTATCGGTTAGGACTCAAGATTTTCAATCTTGCAAGACGGGTTCGACTCCCGTAGGGCCCACCATCGTTCATGCGAGAGGGGCATATGCGCGGGTTGTTTGCAGTAATTGTTTCGATGCTCGTTTTGACAACGATGTCATCCGCTTCGCCCGATCAGGGCAAATACCGGAATTTCCGCACTGCGATCTACGTCGTGGTCAACTCCACCAAGCAACTGGCCGATCCCAAAGTGTTCGCGCGGCAGTTCGACCGCATGCAGCGCCAGCTCAAATTCGACAAGGTCTATGTCGAGGTCTACCGCAACCATCTGTTCGCCACCGACGCGGAAATCGAAGCCGTGAAGAAGGCGTTCGAGGCTAAGGGTATCAGTGTTGCGGGCGGTGTCACGCTGGCGGCTGGCGGCAAGAATGGTCAATTCGGCACCTTCGACTACGAGGACGCGGCGGATCGTGCGGAATGCGTGAAGGCGGTGGAGCTTGCCGCCGGGCATTTCAACGAAGTCATCCTCGATGATTTCTTCTTCTATACCAGCAAGAGCGACGCGGACATCGCCGCCAAAGGTGCGCGAAGTTGGACGCAATACCGTTTGGACAAGATGCGCGAGGCTGCGCGCGTCCTCGTGCTAGGCCCGGCGAAGGCCGTCAATCCGCAGGTCCGGATGATCATCAAGTATCCGAACTGGTACGAGCACTTCCAGGGCCTGGGTTACGATCTCGACCAGGAAGCGCGGCTGTTCGACGGCATCTATACAGGCACGGAGACGCGAGACCCCATCATTACCGACCAGCTCCTTCAGCAGTACGAGAGCTTCGAGATCATCCGCTATTTCGACAACATCCGGCCCGGCGGCAACGGCGGCGGCTGGGTGGACACCTACAGCATTCGCTACGCCGACCGCTACGCCGAACAGCTCTGGGACACGCTGTTCGCCAAGGCGCCGGAGATCACGCTATTCAACTGGCACGATCTCGTCGAGGAGACCGCCGTCGAACCGGGCGACCGCGCGGCTTGGAAGGGGCGGCCCACCGGCTTCAACTGGAATGCGATGGCGAAGTCCTATCGCGGCGCGGGCAAAGGCGATCCGGGACCGGGCTTGGGCAGCATCGCGGGTTATTCCCTCGAACAGGTGGACAAGGTGCTCGGGTTCCTCGGCAAGCCGGTGGGAATTGCGAGCTACAAGCCGTACCAGTCAGAAGGCGAGGATTTCCTCCAGAACTACCTCGGCAATGCCGGCATCCCGATCGAGATGACGCCGGAATTCCCGGCAGACGCTCCACTGGTGCTGCTCACCGAGCAGGCGAAATACGATCCCGGCATCGTGGGAAAGATCGAAGCCCGGCTCAAGGCGGGCGGCAGCGTGGTCGTCACCAGCGGGTTTCTCCGCGCCATGCAGGACAAGGGCTTCCGCGACATCGCCGAGTGGGAAAACACCGGCCGCGTGCTGGCAATCCGCGATTTCGTCAACGGCTTCGGCGCAGGCAACGGCACGCTGCTGAACGATCCCAAGCACCCCGGCGCAGCGGTGCTGTTCCCTGAAATTCGGTTCTACACCAACGATTCATGGCCAATTATCCGCGGCGTGGCGGGCGGCAAGGGCAATCCTATCCTTCTGATGAATCGCTACTCCAAGGGAATCGTCTATCTCCTGAACATTCCGGAGAACCAGGCCGATCTCTACGATCTGCCGCAAGCCCTGCTGACGCAGATCAAGACCTATCTCTCGGGCGGTCTGCCGGTGCTGGACGCACCCGACCGGGTCGCGCTGTTCCCCTACGACAACGAAACGCTCGTCGTGGAGTCCTTCCGGCATACGATCTCGCAGGGGAATGTGATCCTGCGGGGTGAGAATGTGAAATTAAGGGATCTTCTGACCGGGAAGTTGCTCGTTGCGAAGCCGCCGCCGAAGGCCGTCCCAGATCCGCGCCGGCGCCGTTACTTTAAGCCGCCGCCGACGACTGTGTTCCCGATTACGCTTGAGCCGCATTCCTATCGAGTTTACCGGATCGAGCATTAAAGCTCACTTGATTCAGCGAGCGCCGCTTCGATAATGGGGGATGCTTCGGCGCCAGTGCCGGACAGACAGCAGTGGAGCACTCGATGAAATCGGTTCGCACAATTTCGTTAGGACTGGTCATGGGTCTGGCACTATCGCCGGCGGCGTGGGGAGCCCACGGCAAGCCCGGTCTCTGGGAGATCACGATCAAGAACAACGCGGGCAACATGGCCGGCATGCCGGACATGTCCAGACTGCCGCCCCAAGCGCGGGCGCAGATGCAGGCCCGCGGCATCCAGATGAACTCTGCCGGCATGACGAGCCGCTACTGCATGACCGCCGCCGACGTGGCGAACGACAAACCCGTACTGACCCACAACGCCTCCTGCCAGGCCAAGAACATGAAAACGGTGGGAAACACCTTCAGCGCCGACCTGGTATGCACCGGAAAGGTGGTCGGGACAGGGCATGTACAGATCACTTACGCCTCGCCGGAGCACTACTACGGCAGGGAAACCGTGGCCATGACCGTGCACGGCACCCAGATGCACACAGACATGAGCATGGACGGACGCTGGCTATCCGCCGATTGCGGCAAGGTGAAGCCGCGCCACTAGCTTTCTTCAAAGCACATGGACGCGAGGCGCATCTTGGCTAGTATTGCCCGGATTCGCCTTACAGGAGCACGCATGTCCCGCCTCGACGAAGAAGAAGACGAGAAGAGCAAGAACGACTCGGCCGAACCGCAGGCCACGCCGGTCCAGAAGGCACTGTTCAAGTCCCGCACCGTGCTGATCTTCGGCGAGGTGGACATGAAGATGGCCGAACGGGTCAGCGGCCAGCTCCTGGCGCATGCCTCCGAAGGCGACGGCGACATCCGCGTCATCCTCAATTCGCCTGGCGGTCACGTGGAAGCCGGCGACACGATACACGACATGATCAAGTTCGTCGGTCCGCGGGTGAAGATGATCGGCACCGGCTGGGTGGCGAGCGCGGGCGCGCACATCTATCTCGGCGCCGCCAAGGAAAACCGCTTCTGCCTGCCGAACACGCGCTTCCTGCTGCACCAGCCGCTCGGCGGAGTGCGCGGGCAGGCCTCTGACATCTCCATCGAGGCAGAGGAAATCCTCAAGATGCGCGAGCGGTTGAACCGCATCATCGCCCGCGAAACCGGTCAGACCTTCGAGAAAGTCGTCGCCGACACGGAACGCAATTTCTGGATGGGTGCCGAGCAGGCGAAGGAATACGGTCTGGTCGCCAAGATCGTCTCCAGCGTGAGCGAGGTGTGAGCGTGGCTGCGCCCTGGTGGCGAGGGGCGGTTGTCTATCAGGTCTATGTCCGCAGCTTCTGCGACGGCAACGGCGACGGGCATGGCGATTTTGCAGGCCTGATTTCCAAGCTCGATTACATCGCCGCGCTGGGCGTGGATGCCATCTGGCTGTCGCCGATACATCCTTCGCCCAACCGTGACTGGGGTTATGACGTATCGGATTACGAGGCCGTTCATCCCGATTACGGCACATTGGCCGATTTCGAGAAGCTCTGCACCGAAGCCCATGCGCGTGGGCTGAAGATCGTCCTCGACGAGGTCCTGTGCCACACTTCGGACGAGCACGCTTGGTTCAAGGACAGCCTAGCCCGCGGCGCCAAGGCTGACTGGTATGTCTGGGCCGAGCCGCGCCTCGACGGCACGGCGCCGAACAACTGGCTGTCGGCATTCGGCGGGCCGGCGTGGTCGTACCAGCCGGCGCGTCGCCAGCACTATCATCACAAATTCCTGCGCCAGCAGCCGAAGCTCAACTGGCACAATGCGGAGGCGAGGGCCGCGGCGCTGAAGGTGCTGGATTTCTGGCTGGAGCGCGGTGCGGACGGCTACCGCCTCGACGTTGCCAACGCCTATCTGCACGACGCTACGCTGGCCGACAATCCGCCATTCCCAATGGATAAGCGCACCGATGCGATCTGGGCGGATGCGGCGAACCTCCAGGATCATTTGCACGACTGCAATCTGCCGGAGAATGTCGGCGTCCTCGACGAAATCCGTCGCACGGTGGAACGCCACGGCGAGCGCTTCGTGTTCGGGGAATTCTCCGAAGGCTACGAACGCGCCGGCGCCTATGCCGCGCCGGACGAAGGACTGCACGGCGGCTATACTTTCTTCATGCTTCGGGCTAGCGAACTTGCGCCCGCCTTCATCACCGGCAATTACGCGCTGTTCGCCGATCATCCGCGGCACTGGCCCTGCGCTTCGTTCAGCAATCACGACGTGGTGCGCACCGTCACGCGTTTTGGCGGCGGGTCCGAGGGCGATCCGGCACTTGCCAAACTGATGCTGGCGTTGCTCTTCGCCATCAAGGGAACGGTGCTGCTGTATCAGGGCGAGGAGCTGGGGCTGACAGAAGTCGATCTGAAGCGGTACCAGCTCAAGGATCCCGTTGGCGATCTCTATTATCCGCTGTTCAAGGGCCGCGACGGATGCCGTACGCCCATGCCCTGGGATGCGGAAGCACTCAATCTCGGATTCACGAAGGGCACGCCCTGGCTGCCGCCTGGAGTAACGCATCGGGTTCTGGCGGTGTCGCGCCAGGAGAACGACGAAGCCTCGACGCTCAACCATGCCAGGCGCTTTCTTACGGCCCGCAAACAAAGCGTCGCGATGCGTATTGGCGAAATGGAGTTCGTCGAAGCGGGCGCGCAGGTTCTTGCTTTCACGCGGAGCCACGAAGCCGAGCGCATTCTGTGCGTCTTCAACCTAAGCCGCAAACCCGCAGAGTTTCGTCACGCGCTACTTACGGGAGCAAAGGGCACGGATTGGGGATGCGGCGAAGCAGCCCTGGAAGCGGGGCGCCTGCGCCTCGGGCCTTTAGCTGCGTGGTTCGCGCGCCTGTGAAGCGGCCTTGAGTGCCGCTTCGATCGGCAAGAGTACGCAAGTGTGCCGTCCGGGATGCTGCGCCACGTCCTTGAAATGCGCATAGCGCTCGAAGGGACCTTGCGGCGGCGAACCGCCTTTCAGCATGGCAAGGACATCGCTCTTCAGCTTCGCCAAATCGTCCACCCGCCGACCGGGCAGCGCGCTGCCCAGGATCGAAGCGGAGGCCTGTGCCAGCACGCAGGCTTTGGTCTCGTGCGCGACGGCGGCGATGCGACCGTTCTCGATGCGCAGATCGACGATCGAGCGGTCGCCGCAGGCGGGATTGAACTCGGACCCCGTTTCGCACGGCGGCGTCAGGCGGCCCGCACCGACGGATTCCGCGGCGAGGCGGAGGATGTCCTTGCTGTAAGGCAGGTCGCTCATTGCCCTCCTAATGACGCAAGTTATCAAGCGTGTCGACCAATCCCTCATAAAACGGCAAACGCTACAGGCACCACCTGAGTATATCGCCCGATCTTTATGGAATTACTGATTTCTTCGTTGGATAATTGGGTCTCGCCGTTGGTACAGGCGTTCAAGGCGTCTCTTTGGCGAAGCGTTGCGCAGGCTGGCGAGGCAAGGACAAGCGGGCGCGCAGCCCTCCGCCCGGACGGTCTTCCAGTAAGACCTTGCCGCCGTGACCTTCCGCGATGGTCTTCACCTGCGTGAGGCCAAGCCCCGTGCCGCCTGTTTCCTCGTTGCGCGAGCCTTCCAGGCGCACGAACGGCTCGAAGACGCGCGTACGGTCTTCCGGCGGGATGCCCGGACCTTCGTCGTCGACAACTATCTCGTATGCGCCGTGGACTTCCTGGATCGAGACTTCGGCCTTCTTACCGTAGGCGACGGCGTTCTCGATGAGATTGCGGACGGCTCTCCGCACCTCGTTGGCGCGGCAGTGCAGCGGCGCGGGTGCATGCCCGTTCCACACCACCGGCTCGCCTAGATCGTCGAGATCGGCGCAGATACTTTCTACCAGACTGGAGAGGTCGATCTGGCGCGAGCTCTCGCCGCCGGCGCCGCGCGCTGCGGACAGCACGGCCTCGGTGAGCTCCTGAAGCTCGTCGAGATTCTTCAAGAGCCCGTCGCGCAGTTCCGTGTCATCGACGAATTCGAGGTTGATCCGCATGGCGGTGATCGGCGTACGCAGATCGTGGCCTACAGCCGAAAGAAGCTGGCGCTGGCTATCCAGCGTGCGGGACACCTGATCGGTCATGGCGTTGAAGGCGCGGGCGGCGTTGCGCACATCGTCCGGGCCGACTTCGGGAACGTGCGGCGCGGTTTCGCCGCGGGCCGCAAGCGAGGCGGCGTCCGCCAACTTGGACAATGGCCGCGCCACGCGCCGCGCGATATAGGCGCCTGCCGCAGACGCTACGATGATCGCCACCACTGCAGCGATCACGATCTCGGCGGGCCAGGGCGGGCCCGGCGGACGGATGAAGGTGGCGACGAGCTGCGTGTTGCGTACCACCGGCAGGGTCATCTCGATGGCCGTTGCCGCTGGGCTGCGCGAACGTCCGTCGTCGTCTTTCCATTCGCGGAAATGCACGCTCACCGGCAGCTTGGCGTGCTTAGCCGGTAGCATTGCCTTCAGACGCGCCGCCAGCGCCGCTTCCTCGGGGGTCATCGGCAGCACGGCGTCCTTGCCCGTCTTGATCCTGAATAGCCACAGCCTGCCGCCGAGCGCTTCCGTTGCCGTGGCACGCGCCTTGGGGGGGATGGAACTCATCAGCGTTGTGACCGAGGCGGCGCGGTCGAGCATGCGTTCCGTCAGCTCGTTTTCACTCAGCCGCTCGTTGCCCAACTCGAACCACATGGCCACCACGGCATTGGAAAGGAACACCGCCACCGCCGTGACGACGATGAGCTGAACGCCGAGCGTCCGCGGCCACAGCTTCATTCGGTCTCCGGCTCCATCGCGAAGATGTAGCCGCCCCCCCAGACGGTCTTGATGTAGCGCGGGTTCTTGGGATCGGGCTCGATCTTCTTGCGCAGGCGGCTGACGTGGTTGTCGATCGAGCGGTCGAACAACTCGGCGTCGCGTCCCTTGGTCAGATCGAGGAGCTGGTTGCGGGTCAGCGCGATCTTGGGCCGTTCGAGCAGTGCGGAGAGCAGGCGGAATTCGCCGCTCGACAGCGGCATCGCCACGCCGTCCTTGCCGATCAGCTCGCGCTGGCCGGTGTCCAGAGTCCAGTCGCCGAAGCGGATGCGCGTAGCAGACGGCGGCTTCTGGCGCGGCGGCAGCGCCTGTGTGCGCCGTAGTACCGCCGCCACGCGGGCGATCAGCTCGCGCGGACTGAACGGCTTTGGAATGTAGTCGTCCGCCCCCATCTCCAGTCCGACGATGCGGTCCACCTCTTCGCCACGCGCAGTGAGCAGAATGACCGGCGTCTGGGTGGTCTCGCGAATCGAGCGGCACAGACTGAGGCCGTCTTCGCCGGGCATCATGATGTCGAGCACGACAAGATCGATGCCCGAAGCCTTCAACACTCTGCGCGCCGCAGCAGCATCGGGCGCCGTGGTGGCGCGGTAGCCGTGTTCGCGCAGATACCGCGCCAATGGCTCGCGGATGTCCCGCGCATCCTCCACCACGAGGATGTGCGGCTTCGATTCGTCCTTTATCATGGCTTGGAACTCTACCATGCCCCATCGTGGGGCGTTCGCTCATGCCTCGCAAACACTCAATTGCCGCAAAGTGTGTCGAATTATAAAAGCCGCACAAACTTGCGAAATATTATTTCCGTTCCGGGAAAGTTCCGCGACCGGTAACAGGCGATTTTTCAGACGCCGATTAGATGGAGTCGTCCCATGAAGACCAGCTTGAAGATTGCCCTGCTTCTTGGGGTGGTGACGTTTGTAGCGGGTGCAGGCCTCGGCTACGCGCAGATGGAGGGTCCTCAGCCGCCGGACGGGCCGATGCAGGGCCTCGGCTCCAGCCATCCGGGCCGGACGGACCGGCTGCTGCGCAGCTTCGACCTCAACCACGACGGCAGAATCACGCAGGCGGAGATGAACAATACCATCGGGGCGCGCTTCTCGGCGGCCACCCATCGCGCGCCCGGCATGACCCTGGAGCAATTCCTGGCCGTGCGGGCCGACGAGTTCCGCCAGCATAACGCCGACATGTTCAAGAGCCTTGACTGGAACGGCGACGGCAGGCTGAGCCTCGCCGAATTCGCCTCTCCGCAGCGCGTGCGCTTTATCACACTTGACAGACACGGGACCGGGTTTGCCTCCTGCGCGGCTGGCAGCGGCGAACGCGGGACATCCCGCGGCGGGCTTTCGGGAATGTGCGCCGACAACGACCTCAACAGGGACGGCACCGTGAGCCGCGCGGAGCTGGACAGCGCCATCGCCAAACGCTTCGCGCAAGCGACCGGTGGCGGCTCGGCTATGACCGCGAGCCAGTTTGCCCAGAGCGAGCAGCGCCGTTTCGCGGACGTGAACACGCGAACCTTCCGGCGTCTCGATCAGAACAGGGACGGCAAGCTCACCGTGCAGGAGTTCGGAGGGAGCGAGCTGGCGCTCTTCTCGCGCCTTGACAAGAACAAGGACCGCGTGCTGGCCGCTAACGAAATTTCCCGGCAGGGACAACGCAATACGAAAAGGCGCCGCTATGACTGAGCGGTGCTGTGCAGGCGTTCCGTCAGCTGGGCGGCGATGGAGCGCGCGATCTCTTCGGGGGGCTTGGTGCTTCCTTTCCTGTGGATTGATCTTCAAGCTATCGGCGGTAACAAATTCATTGGCGTTCATGCCTAACGATGCGGCACAGGCGGACACGCGTACGGCGAAAATCCAAGGTGCCGAAAATGCATTCCGGATAATCTGAGAGGCGGCTGGAGACTAGGATTCCTCAGGTAAATCCATGAACTATCTTCCGAATCTCAGACATTGGCGTACGCACGCTCCGCTAGAAGAATTACGGCAAAAGTGCGACAGTTTAGCTTCCCTGAAGGGAGCACCTGTGTTAACCTTATTTTTACCATCATGAGTTTGAGGAAGGGATGGACACAAGCCTATTGGCCTCCTCGCCAGGGGACGCCGCGCAGGAAATTGTCGGCATGATCAAGTGGTTCGATCTTGCCAAGGGGTACGGTTTCATCAAGCCCACGGAAGGTGTGCAAGGAGATGTCCTCTTGCATCAAACCTGTGTGCGACAATCGGGCTTCAAGGCGGCCTATGAAGGGGCCCGTGTCGTCTGCGAAGTCGTGCAGGGGCCGAAAGGCCTCCAGGCCCGCAGGCTGATCTCGCTGGACAACTCGACCGCTCAGGCCAGCGAAGCGAGCGCACAGCGCGCCGCACGTTACGCCGCCGAACCGCGCGGTCCGGCTTTCGACGCCACCGTCAAATGGTTCAACCGCGGCAAGGGCTACGGCTTCGTGTCGCGCGGGCCGGACACGCCGGATGTCTTCGTGCACATGGAAACCCTGCGGCGCAGCGGCATCCGCGAGTTGCGGCAGGGGCAGCGCGTCCGTGTGCGCGCCGGCGACGGACCGAAGGGAGAACTGGCGGCCGAGATAGTTATTCTCGACTCCTGAGCAGGTTCCGCTGCGAACATCAAGTCGCGGCCTGGCCGCGTGACGTAGCGTGCGCCCGGAAGTAGAATGCGCACCATGCGTAAGATTGCGGCGTTCCTCTTTTCTATCGTCCTGCTGACGGGCTGTTCGCCCGGCGGCGAAGGGCTTCCCACGACACGCGTCGTCATCGACACCGGTAGCGGACCTGCGGCATTCACCGTGGAAGTCGCGGCGGATGAAGACTCCCAGCATAGGGGACTGATGTTCCGCACGGAACTGGCGCCCGATGCCGGCATGCTGTTCGATTTCCACAAGCCTGCTCCGCGCAGCTTCTGGATGAAGAACACGCCCATCTCGCTCGACATGATCTTCATTCGGGCTGACGGCACCATCGCCAACATCGCGACCAACACGATCCCGTATTCCGAGGATCCGATCCTTTCCAGCGAACCGGTCCTCGCGGTGCTGGAGATCAAAGGCGGGCGCGCCGCGGAACTGGGAATCGAGCCGGGCCAGACAGTGCATGCCAAGATCTTCGGAAACGCCAACTGACGGTTACGGGTTGAACTGAGGCATGGCTTTCGTGTACGGCGTTGCTTACGGGAAGCCGGGGGCTCCCACGGGGCGTGGCGCAGCCTGGTAGCGCATCTGCTTTGGGAGCAGAGGGTCGCGTGTTCGAATCACGCCGCCCCGACCAGCCTTCGCTCGCTGACGCGAGCTTAGGCAGGCAGGCAGCCTCCGGCTATGAAGGAGAAACGGCATGCGCGCGCGCATCTACCAGCCCGCCAGGAACGCCATGCAGTCCGGCAGGGCACGCACCAAGGCGTGGCTGCTCGAATACGAGCCGGCAAGCCCGCGCCGGATCGACCCCCTGATGGGCTGGACGAGTTCCACCGACATGCTGTCGCAGGTCCAGCTCGCGTTCGACACCAGGGACGAGGCGGTTGCCTATGCCCAAAAGCACGGCATCCCATATGATCTCTTCGAGCCGCACAGACCGACGCCAACGCCGAAAGCCTACGCGGACAATTTCCGCTATGATAGGAAAGTGCCCTGGTCGCACTGACCGAACGACCCCGTAGCTCAACTGGATAGAGCAGCTGCCTTCTAAGCCGCAGGTTGCGTGTTCGAGTCACGCCGGGGTCGCCAGGCTTCGCTCGCGACAGCGAGTAAAACCTGTCCGGCGTAGCCAACTGGGCGAAGCCGGACCTGTTGCCGCGAGCTACGCCTGGTTCACGCCACCCTGCGCAGCTACGGGTGTCTCAAGCCGGTACAGTTGACGCGGCGGTGCGAAGGACTACAAGCCGCGCCCGTCATCCCAGGCAGGGTCCATGAAGATCGTCGGAGGCAAATGGTCCAACTGGTCCGGCAGTGTCGTCTGCCGGCCGCGCGAGATCGTGGCGCCACGGGACGAAGTGGACCTGGCCGCGGCCATACGCAAGGCCGAGGGCCGCGTGCGCTTTCCAGGAACGGGGTATTCGTTCACGCCGCTGAACGCCACGAATGGGACCCTCATCGATCTTTCCGCCTTCGTCGGACTCAAGGGCTGTGATCCCGGGCGCGAGGTTGCAGTGATCGCGGGTGCGACACCGCTCTGGGGACTCGGTTCGCTGCTGCATCCCCTCGGCTACGCCCTCAAGAACATGTGCGACATCGACCGGCAAACCCTGGGCGGAGCCGTCGCCACCGGCACGCACGGCACGGGTATCACTCTCGGCAGCATTTCCGCCGACGTCGCCAGCTTCCGTCTGCTGCTGGCGAGCGGGCAGGTGCTTCACTGCTCTCCAGACGAGAACGCCGAAATTTTCGCCGCCGGGCGCACTGCGATGGGCATGCTGGGCGTGATGACCGAAATCGACATGAAGGTCCGCCCCTTCTACAAGCTGGTCGAGAAGCACTTCGTGCATCCCATCGACGAGCTTTTCCACCAGCTCGACGGGCTGGTGAGCACGAACCGGCATTTCGAATTCTTCTGGTTTCCCTATTCGGACGTCGCCGTCTGCAAATCGCTCAACGAGACGGAGGCCCCCGCACCGACGCGACACAGCGCCAGGACACTGCGCGCCCGCGGCGAGCGCAGGACCCCCGACGAATTCATCTTCGCTGGGGTTAACGAGCTGTTGCGCTACATGCCCGCGTTGACGAGCCCTGCGCACAAACTCTTCTCGGCATTCATGCCGGGGATGGAAAGGGTGCGCTGGAGCAGCGAGCTATTTCCCAGCGCGCGCACGGTGCGTTGCAACGAAATGGAATACGCCGTGCCGTATGCGAAAAGTACGGACGCGCTGCGCGAGGTCGTCGAGATGATCCGCAAGAAGCGGATTAACACGGCATTTCCCATCGAATTCCGCACCGTCGCGGCGGACGATATCTGGCTCAGTCCGTTCAGCGGCCGCGAAAGCGGCACGATTTCGGTCCGCCAATATTACAAGGTCGACGCGAGGCCGTTGTTCGAGTCGTGCGAAGCCATCTTCCGCGCCTACGAGGGACGGCCCCACTGGGGCAAGATGCACACGCGCGCGACGGGCGAGTTGTCGCGGCTCTATCCGAAGTACGAGGAGTTCCGCGCGCTGCGGCGCAGGCTCGACCCGAAAGGGAAGTTCCTCAACGATTATCTCGAAGCGATGTTCGACTGAGCGGACGACAAAAAACTAGCTTTCGTCTTTGAGCCTACGGAAGAAGCAGGCCGGCGCGCCGGTGTGGCAGGCCGGGCCGAGCTGATCGACTTTGAGCAGCAACGTATCTCCGTCGCAGTCGATCCAGGCTTCCACGAGGCGCTGAATGTTGCCCGAGCTTTCGCCCTTGCGCCACACCTGCTTGCGCGAGCGCGACCAGTAGGTGACGTGGCCGGTGGCCAGCGTTTCCTCCAGCGTATGGCGGTTCATCCAGGCCAGCATCAGTACGGCGCCGGTGGCGCGGTTCTGGGCTATGACGGGCACGAGGCCGTCGGCGTTGAACTTCACGGCGTTGAGGAACGCTTCGCGCGAGATCACGTCGGTCATGCGTTCATCCTGGCAAAGCCGGTAGCGAGATCGGAGAGCAGGTCGTCGGGATGCTCAAGGCCCGCATGGAGGCGGATCACCGGGCCTTCGGCTTGGAAGGTTGTGGCGGTGCGGACGAACTCCGCCGGAATGATGAGACTCTCGTAGCCGCCCCAGGAATAGCCGATGCCGAAATGTTTCAGGCCGTCGATCATGGCGGCCAGCGCCCTCTCGCTCACCGGTTTCAGCACCACGCCGAAAAGGCCAGAGGCACCCAGGAAATCGCGCTTCCACAGGACATGGCCGGGATCGCTTTCGAGCGCCGGGTAGAGCACGCGCGACACTTCAGGGCGCTCTTCCAGCCAGCTTGCCAGACGCATCGCGGTTTCCTGGTGTCGCTTGAGCCGCACGGCAAGGGTGCGCAATCCGCGCAGCGCCAGGAAGCAGTCGTCGCCGCTGGCATAAAGACCGAGACCATTGACGAAGGAGACGAGACGCTGGGTATTGGCCTCGTTGGCGCTGATGGTCCCCATCATCGTGTCGGAGTGGCCGCAGATGTATTTCGTAGCGGCGTGAATATCCAAATCGACGCCGCGTTTCAGGGCGGGGAAAAAGAAAGGCGTCGCCCAGGTGTTGTCCATCAGCACAGCGATGCCGTGTTCGTGTGCGGCCGCCGAGATCGCCGGGATATCCTGCACCTCGAAGGTGAGCGAGCCGGGACTCTCGCAGAACACCGCCTTGGTGTTGGGGCGGAACAGTTCCTCGATGCCTGCGCCGATCAGGGGATCGTAGAAGGTGGTCTCCACGCCCAGGCGCTTGAGCGCGCCGTTACAGAAGCGGCGGGTCGGCCCGTAGGCATTGTCGGTCATCAAGAGATGATCGTCCGCGCTGCAGACCGCGAGAATGGCCGTGGTGATGGCATTGAGGCCCGAGGGTAGGCTGACAGTGCGAGCCGCGCCCTCCAGCGCGCTGACCGCTTCTTCGAAGCTGACGGTGGTGGGCGTGCCCAGGCGGCCGTAAGCGTAGCGCTTCAGCTTTCCGTCACTCAGCTCGGCCTTCAGCGAAGCGAGGTCGGAATGCAGGATGGTCGAAGTGCGGTAGACCGGCGTGTTGACCGTGCCGAAGTGCTCCGCGCTCATCCGCCCGGCGGAGACGGCAGTCGTCTCGGGTTTTTCTTCTGCCATCGCGTACCTGTCCTTCTGCGCGACTTATCGGGCCCGCAGCCGACAATGGCAAGGTGCATTTCTCAAGCCTTACTAGCGTTCAGGCTCGATGATCGGTCCGGTCGGTACTTTTTCGGACTCCTTGTGCAGGATGGACTTGAGCGGGATGTTGAAGACCCAGAAGACCACCGTCGGAACAACTGCCACACAGGCGCACAGCAGGAAGAATGATATTTTGTCCATCCGGCTGAAGTAACTGCCGATGTAGCCCTGAAGCAGGTTGCCGGCGAAGCTCGTCATCAGCCACACGCCCATCATCATCGATAGGACCTGCGCCGGCGCGACGCGCGCGGTGAGAGCTAGTCCAATCGGCGAGAAGTAAAGCTCACCCATCGTGATCACGGCGAAGAACAGCAGGAGCCAGAGCCAACTCACTTGGCTATTCCCGCTGAAATAAACCGCCGCCATCATCACAACATAGGAACCAGCCAACATCAGATTGCCCAACGACATCTTCGTCAGTACGCTTGGCTCCTTATTGCGTTTGGCCTGCCATGCCCAGAACCCCACCACCAGAGGCGTAAACGCCACGATAAGCGCAGGGTTGAAAGCTTGAAACCAAGTGACGGGAATCTCCCAGTTGATCAGCCCCGGGATCAGGCGCCGGTCCGTGAGGTCCTGCGCGAAAAGGCTGATCGTGTTGCCCTGCTGCTCGTAGACCGCCCAGAAAAGGCAGCCCGGGAAGAACAACAGGACCAACGCGAAGATGGCCTTCCAATCGGTTGCCGCCAGCGGCTTCTTAACTTCCGTATGAGCTTTGAGCCGCGTGGCGCGGTCGCGAGGCAGCGTGCGCAAGGCGAACAGGTAGATCAGGGTGCCCAGCAGCATGCCGACGCCGGCTGCGCCGTAGCCCCAGTGGTAGCCGTACGTCTCGCCCAGGCTGCCGCAGATCAGCGGCGAGAAGAATGCACCCACGTTGATGCCGACATAGAAAATCGAAAAGGCGCTGTCGATACGGTTGTCGCCCGGCTTGTAGAGATTGCCGACTTGCGTGGAGATGTTCGGCTTGAAGAAGCCATTGCCGATGATGAGCAGCAAGAGGCCGAGGAACAGGAACTGGGGAAGCATCAGCGTGAACTCGCCGATGGCCATGATGATCGCGCCGATGATGACGCTGTTGCGCTGGCCTATCCATTGATCGGCGATGATGCCGCCGATCAGCGGCGCCAGATAAACGAAGGCCGTGTAATTGCCGTAGATGATCGACGAAAGGGGCTGAGGATCGAGCGGCAGGCCGCCGTTGAACACGACCTCGAAGAAGTGCTTCATCGTCTCGTAGCCGACGATCGTGTCGGCCGTGGGAGGAAGCAGCGCGTAGTTCACGAGGTATAGGATGAGGATCGCGCGCATTCCGTAATAGGAAAAGCGCTCCCACATCTCCGTGCCGAACAGATACGACAGGCCTATGGGATGGCCGAAGAGCTCCGGTTCTTTTCTCTGTTTTGCAGCGCCGCCCGCAGCCGACATGTCGACCCCCGATTTGTGCTCGGGGCTGAGTGTTGCTCGGAAACCGGCGCTAAAGCAACTCGACGCTGCGATCCTCGCGGGAATAGGGCGAGAACCCCATCCGCTGATAGAGGGGCAGGGCGCGGGGATGGTCCAACGTGCAGGTGTTTACCAGCAAAGTCGTGATCGGATGCGCCCAGGCATTCACGACGGTGTGATAGAGAAAGAAATATCCGAGTCGTCTGCCGATGTACTCCGGCATCAATCCGAAATAGGCCAAGAGCCCCGTGCCCGCGTCGCGGAAATCCAGCTCGGCCATACCGCCGGGACATCCGTCCACGTACAACACATAGAGTTCCACCCGAGGGTGCTGGACGATCGCGGCCACCGTGGCGTCATCCATCCGGCGGCGATCGACCCAGTAATAGTCGTTGCCGATGGTGTCGTAGAGATAGCGGTAGAAATGAACCGGCGGCTTCTCGGCCCGGAGGATGGCGACTTTCCCGGCAGGCTGCGGGGGAGGCAGCACCGACGGTCTAGACTTCATGTCCAGGAACGTCACCGTCATAGGCAGGAAGCGTTTGGACTTAATGCCAGCCATCGTGTTCAGTTCGTTTCCACCGGCGCTTCCGGACGCGCCCCCCATTCCGACCAGGAACCGTCGTAGAGGGCGACATCCCCGGCCCCCGCGACTCCTAGTGCCAGCATAACAATCGCCGCCGTGACACCCGAGCCGCAGCTCGTCACTAAGGGCGATGCCAGATTGACGCACCCCTCTGCAAACAGCGCCCGCAAGACATCCGGCGATTTCAGCGTACCATCGGAATTCGTGAGCAGGGTGTAGGGGATGTTGAGGCTGCCCGGTATGTAGCCGCCGCGAACGCCGGGACGCGGCTCGGGCTCCTTGGCGAAGAAACGCGCCGCACCGCGCGCGTCGACGATCTGGGCCGTCCGGTTACGGACGATCTCCATCACTTCTTCGAAGCTGCGGACCAGCGACGGGTTCGGCTTCGCTGTGAACGCAGCGCGACGGGGCGTGACGCGAGTGTTTTCCACAGGAAGATTTGCACGCCTCCAGGCTGGCAGGCCGCCGTCGAGGACGAAGACTTTCTCGTGGCCCATCGCCCGCAGCATCCACCAGGCGCGCGGACTGGAATAGAGTCCGGCGCCGTCATAGACGACGACAGTCGCGCCATCGCCTATGCCAAGCTCGCCCATCGCCGCTGCGAATTTCGGAGCGGGCGGCAGCATGTGAGGCCAGGGACTGGTCTCGTCCGAAAGGGCGTCGATGTCGAAAGTAACCGCACCGGGGATATGCGCGGCGGCGTATTCGGCTTTGGCGTTGCGTCCGGCCTGCGGCAGGTACCAGGAAGCGTCTGCAATGCGGACGTTCGGCGCGGCAAGGCGCTCGGCAAGCCAGGAGGGGGAGACAAGCGGGTTCATCGTACGAACGGTACCTCGATTTGTGCGCGTCTCTCCGTCAGCCAGTGCGGCACCGGCAGGTTCTTGGAGCGGAGGAATTCGGGGTTGAAGAGCTTGCTCTGATAGCGCGTGCCGTAATCGGCGAGGATGGTGACGATGGTGTGTCCGGGCCCCATTTCCTTCGCCATGCGGATGGCGCCCGCGACGTTGACGCCCGTCGAACCGCCCATGCACAGGCCCTCGTGCTCCAGAAGATCGAAGAGGATCGGCAGCATCTCCTCGTCGGGGATTTCGTAAGCGTCGTCGATGGGCGCGCCATCGAGGTTTGCCGTGACGCGGTTCTGGCCGATGCCTTCGGTGATCGAGGAGCCGTGCGATTTCAGCTCGCCGGTCTTGACCCAGGAATAGATCGCGGCACCCAGGGGATCGGCCGCGGCGATGCGCACCGAGGCGTTGCGCTCTTTCAGCGCCATGCCGACGCCTGCCAACGTGCCGCCCGTGCCCACGGCGCAGATAAATCCGTCGACGCGCCCTTGCGTCTGCTCCCAGATTTCCGGTCCGGTGGTCTCGATGTGCGCGCGACGGTTGGCGACGTTGTCGAACTGATTGGCCCACAGGGCGCCGCCTTTGTTTTTCGCCAGCTTCTCGGCGATGCGGCCGGAAATCTTCACGTAGTTGTTGGGGTCGCGATAGGGGACGGCAGGAACCTCCACCAGTTCGGCACCCAACAGGCGCAACGCATCTTTCTTTTCGACGCTTTGGGTTTCTGGAATGACGATGACGGTTCTAAAGCCCATCGCATTCGCCACGACCGCAAGCCCGATGCCGGTGTTGCCCGCGGTGCCTTCCACGATCACGCCGCCGGGCTTCAACGCACCGCGCGCGACGGCGTCCATGACGATGAAGAGCGCCGCGCGGTCCTTGACCGACTGGCC
>PMKE01000130.1 GCA_003158585.1 Alphaproteobacteria bacterium | reverse complement strand
TGCGCCTCCGGCGGCCGCGCACACCGTTGCCGACCCGGTGTAACCGAACAGGTTGAGGAACCGGCGCCCTTGCGCCAGCTCGCGAATCATCCCCCGAAGGGGGCGGTGATCGAGGAACAGCCCGGTGTCCAGGTAGTCGGTCAGGTTGACGAGCAAGCGCAGCCCGCCTTCGTGCACCTCGAGAAAGCGCCCCTCGTCCCGCTGCCTCTGATACTGCTCGGTGCCTCGCTGCTGCCTTCGCACCTTGAGGATCACGTGCGCCGGCGGGATCTCCAGCACCTGCGCCGTGACCGCGAGAATGTCCTTGAGGCGTCGTCTCGCCCGCACCGGGTCGATCGTCGCGGGCGCGGCGTACTCCTGCACGTGGGCCCAATCCTCGTAGACGTCAACGGCGGCGGCGTATTCAGGGAGATCGGCGTCGTAGACGCGGTAGCAGTGCACGTCCTCTCGCGCGGCCCAGCGGCGGATATGCTTGAGGTTCTTCCGCAACCGGTTTTCGAACATGGGCGCGCCGGCGGTCAGCTCGGGACTCGTCCCCTCCTTGTGCTGTCGCTCGGTGCCCTGCCACTCGCCCACCTGCCCGATGTGGAAAAGGAGCAACCGGCACTCGATGGGGCCGTTGAAGAAGACATTGGTGCGATGGGCCCGCAGGCCGAGATGCGCTCCCAGTTCGGGATTCCCGGTGAACACGGCCGCTTCCCAGCCCGAGAAGGACGACTTCAAGCGCTGCCCCAGCGCCTCGTAGACCTCGACCAGTTCGGCCACCTCGCCCAAGCGCTTGCCGTACGGCGGATTGGTGACCACCATGCCGGGACGCGAGACGCCCGCGGGAACGGCCAAGGACGAGAGCTCACGCCGCTCGAACACTGCTCGGCCGGAGAGGCCGGCACCGCGGGCGTTGGCGCGCGCCGTCGCGACTGCGCGCGCGTCGAGGTCGAAACCGTAGAGCGATGGCAGACTGCGCATGCCGGTCTCCCGCCGCTCCCGGGCCTCCTCGAGGAGGTGTTCCCACGGCCCGCGCTGGAACGGCTTCCAACCGAGGAAGCCCCAGTAGGTGCGCAGCAGGCCGGGCGCGATGCCGGCGGCCATCCAGGCGCCCTCGATGAGGAGCGTGCCCGAGCCGCACATGGGATCGATGAGGGGCGCCCCGCTTGCCGCCAGCTTTGGCCATCCCGCACGCAAGAGGATGGCGGCGGCCAGGTTCTCCTTGAGCGGCGCCTCGCCCGCCTCGACCCGATAGCCGCGGCGATGCAGGCTCTCGCCGGAGAAATCCACCGACACCAGCGCAGTGGGCCCCTCCACGTGCAGATGCAGCAGTACATCGGGCCGTTCAGGCTTGATGTTGGGCCGTTCGGCGGTGGCATCCCGCAAATTGTCGCAAACTGCATCCTGGAGCAGCTGCGAGCCGTAAATCGTATGTCGGATGGATTCGTTGCCGCCGCTGCAATCGCAGGCCAGGGTCGCGCCCGGCCGGAGGTGTTCGCGCCAGTCGATGCGCTTCACCGCATCGAACAGATTTTTCGAACTGCTCGCGTCAATCGATGCCACACTGAGGAGCACGCGTGTTGCCGTGCGCGACCACAGGCAGGCGCGGTAGCCCACCTCGAGCGTGCCCTGAAACTTCACGTCGTGGCTGCGCTCACGGATGTCGCTCGCCCCGAAATGCGCCAGTTCCTCGGCGAGCACCGACGCCGCGCCCACCGGCGCGGTCGCGATCCAATAGCGCACGTTGTCGTTCACGAGCGGTTCACGAGGTGGCGTCTTGCATGGCGCAGCTCTTGTACATCAACGCCCATCACAATGCACTTCGATTCTCCAGCGGATGCCAGTCGATGCGGGGCGTCTTCTTCAGATGGCGCACCAGAATGCGGTAAACGTCGACGTCGAAGGCGGCGTGCGCCTCGCGGCCCGCGAGTTCAGCCAGCTCCTCATCCGACCGGGCGGTGCCGAGATACACCCAATGATCCAGCACGTGCTGTTCCGTGCGGCCTTCCCTCAGCGCGATGCGCCCGGGGAACGGCCACGCCCGCAGCTTGAGCGCCGACAGCGCCAGGTTGAGGCGCATGCTGTGCATGATGAGCGCCTCCTTGCCGACGCACGCACCGCGGCACTTCCCCACCTGGAAGGCGAAACACGAACCTTGGCCGTCCTCGAGCCCAAGCACTTTCAGGCACAAGCCGTGCGCCCTCGCGATGTCGATGAGCGCCTTGCGGGCATCCTTCTGTGAATGAAAGACGCCGAAACAAGAGCGCAGATCGGCGGGCTCCAGATCGTCGATGGCGCGCATGTGCACACCGCGCGTGTCCTGCGATGCCTGCAGCGTGAAGCTGGCTGAGGCCTGCTTGAGCCGCTTGTTGTAGAGGGGCTTCTGCACCTTGATCCACTGTGCTTCCGTGAGTTGCGCACCGAGATCGCCGGCCGTCTCCACCCAGTCGATGCGGCGGGTCTGGCGCGCCTTTTTCTGCTCCCGGGCATCCGTATGTTCGGCGGCAAAGTGGCCGAGGATGCGCGTTCGCAGCGAATGGCTCTTGCCGATGTAGAGCAGGACGTCGTCCTCGCCGAAAAATCGGTAGACGCCGGGCCCCTCGGGCAGCTCGTCCGCGAGGTCCGGCGGCAGATGCGGCGGTAGCTTGTTGGCGCCGATCACCGCGTGCGCGGCGGCGGCGAGCGTCGGCTGCGGTATTTCACCGCGGAGCTTGCTCCAGAAATCGCTGAGCACCCGGGCATCGCCGAGCGCCCGATGCCGAGCGCTGCAGATGAGGTGATGGCGTTCCATGACGGCATCCAGGCTGTGCCGCGGATGCTCGGGAAACAGGCGCCGCGACAGCTTGACCGTGCACAGCACCTTCGCCGCGAAGTTCACGTCGACCCGGCGGAATTCGGTGCGCAGAAACGAGTAGTCGAAGCGCGCATTGTGCGCGACGAACACCGGGGCGCGAAGCTTTTCGAGCACCAGCGCCGCGATGTCCGCGAACCGCGGTGCATCCGCCACCATGTCGTTGGTGATACCGGTGAACGCCTCGATGTACGCGGGAATCCGGCATTCGGGATTGACGAGGGAACTCCACTCCTCGACAACCACGCCGCTCGCCATGCGGACGATGCCCACCTCGGTGATGCGGTGATGGGCCGCATTGCCGCCGGTCGTCTCCAGATCGACGAATACCAGGTCCTGCGGCAGGGCGGCGGCGGGCGGGGAAACTCGGGTTTCAGCCGCGTCCATCGAGCGACAAGATCGGGTAATAGAGATCCGGTCGCCGGTCGCGGAATATGCCCCATGCCTGCCGGTAGCGGCGCACCGCGTCGAGATCAAATGTCGCGAGGAGCACGGTCTCGCTGGTGCGGTCCGCCTCCGCTACCTTCTCTCCCGTGTGCTAGGCGATGAACGATGACCCATAGAAGGTCATGCTGTACTTCTCGCCCGTCTCGGTGCCGATGCGATTCGACGCGACGAGCGGCATGATATTGGCCGCGGCATGGCCCTGCATCGTGCGCTGCCAATGGGCGCTCGAATCGAGCCCGGGATCCTGCGGCTCGGAACCGATGGCCGTCGGATACAGCAATATTTCGGCACCCAGCAACGCCATGCAGCGTGCAGCCTCGGGAAACCATTGATCCCAACAGATGGCGACGCCGAGTTTGGCGAATCGGGTGTCGAACACCTTGAAGCCGGTGTCGCCGGGCGAGAAATAAAACTTCTCGTGATAGCCGGGTCCCTCCGGAATGTGCGCCTTGCGGTAGCTGCCGAGTACCGAACCATCCGCATCCACCATGACCAAAGTGTTGAAAAACGTGTTGTTGGCCCGCTCGAACACGCTCACCGGAAGCACGACGCCGAGTTCGCGCGCCAGCCCGGCGAAACGCTCCACCGCGGGGTGACCCTCGAGCGGCTGCGCCAGCTCGAAATGCTGCGACGAATGGTCCTTGCAAAAATAC
>PMKE01000117.1 GCA_003158585.1 Alphaproteobacteria bacterium | reverse complement strand
CGGTCTTTCTCGCCGCGTTCGCGGTCCTGCGCTTCTACCGGGGGATCGACGAATATCACCGGCTGCAAATCCTGGAATCGCTCGCCATCGCCGCGGGCGCGGCGGGCGTCATCACAATCTCCTGGAGCTTTCTGGAGGACGTGGGCTTTCCGCATCTGTCGATTGCCTATGCTTGGCCGATCATCGCGGCGGTCTGGGGTATCGTCGCGCTCTATCTCGGCTGGAAGGACAAGGTGTCGGAAGGCCGGGTATGGCCAACACTGAAAAGCGTCGCCGCGACGCTGATCTATGTAGCGGTCGGCACGACGGTCTATGCGCTGGTCGCAAGCTGGGCCGGATGGATGACGCATTGGGCCATCCTCGCGCTGGTGGCGACGATCCTGTTCATCGGCCGGATGGGCTTTTTCATCTTCGCCAAGACATCGAAATCATGCTGACCAATCTGCGCGAGCTGCGCGCCGAACGCGGCTGGAGCCAGGCCGATCTTGCCGAAAAGCTCGACGTCTCGCGCCAGACGGTCAATGCGATCGAGACCGGCCGCTACGATCCAAGCCTGCCGCTGGCCTTCGCCATCGCCAAGCTGTTCAAGCTGAAGATCGAAGAAATCTTCACGCCCTGACTGCACTCACGGGCTTTTCAAAAGACCTTTCGCATCCATCCAATCGACGAGAAGTTCGGGCCATATGGCGACTTGCGGCGGATTCGCCGGGCGGATGCCGAAGCCGTGTCCGACGCCCGAAAGCACGTGAATCTCTGCGGGCACGCCCAGTTGCTCGAGTTGCAGGTAATTGGTGATCTGGCCCTTTGAGATGTCGTCTTTGTCGCCGAAGCAGAAGAACGCAGGCGGCGTATCGGCATGGAAGGAGAAATCCTCCGGCAGATACGCATAGATGAGCCCGAGGAACGCAGGCCGCGAACTCTGGTTTTCGACGGGATCGGCGGCCGCGGGATTGCCGGCATCGAAACGCGTCCCCGCCAGCGCGGTGAGCTGACCGCCGGCCGAGAAACCCATGACGCCGACCCTCGCGGAATCGATGTGCCATTCCACGGCCCTGCTCTTCACGAGCCTGATGGCGCGCTGCGCGTCCGCCAATTCGTCGCCTTCGATCGTGTAGGTCGAGCCCGGTGCCTTCGCCAGCCGGTATTTCAGGACAAAAGCCGCGATGCCGTGGTCGGCCAAGTAACGCGCAACCCGATAGCCTTCATGAGTGATCCAGATTTCGCTATGGCCGCCGCCCGGAATGACGATGACCGCCGCACCGGTCGCCTTGGCCGGGTCGGGCAGATAGGGCGTGAGCGACGGGGAATTGACGTTCGACAGTACCTGCTCGTCCGGCGGATAGATGCGCATGGTCTCCGCCGAGGTCTTGCCCTCCGAGCCCGGCGCTCCGTTCGGCCACAACAGAATCTGCTCGGGCTCCGCCGCAACGGATACGGCGGCCATCAACATCAAAGAACATAGGCCCGCGATCAGCGCTTTCATCGTTGCTTCCTCTCGGTTCTCCCTGAGTATGGAGCGGTCTTCCTGCCGCTGCCAACGCAAAGGCGACAACACGCCGCGATTCTGCGTGCTGCTCGGGCCCGACGCTCACCAAAACTTGACTTCTGGCCACCCCCTGGAAGATGGTCCGGGCACCTTTTTCCAGGAGAAGCCCGTGTCCTCGCCCGCAAATGCCTCGCAAATCGTCGTCACCTTGCCGGACGGCAAGACGATGACGTTCACGCGCGGCGTGACCGGCGCCGAGATCGCGGCCGCCATCGGACCGGGCCTCGCCAAGGCGGCGCTTATCCTGACGGTGGACGGGCAGGAATGGGACCTGTTCCGCCCCATCGAGCACGACGCCGCCATCCGCATCGTCACCAAGAAGGACCCGGAAGCGCTGGCGTTGATCCGGCACGACGCCTCGCATGTCCTGGCGATGGCGGTGCAGGAACTCTTCCCCGGCACGCAGGTGACCATCGGCCCCTCCATCGAGGACGGCTTCTATTACGACTTCGCGCGCGACGAGCCGTTCACGCCCGAAGACCTGCCCAAGATCGAAGCCAAGATGCGCGAGATCGTGAAGGCGGACCTCAAGACGCGGCGCGAGGTGTGGCCGCGCGACAAGGCCATCGAGCACTTCAAAAGCATCGGCGAGGCCTACAAGGCCGAATTGATCGAAGCCATTCCGCCGGGCGAAGCCGTTTCCATCTACTGGCACGGCGACTGGCATGACCTCTGCCGCGGCCCGCACCTCGCCTCCACCGGCAAGATCGGCGATGCCTTCAAGTTGACCAAGATCGCGGGCGCCTATTGGCGCGGCGACGCCAAGAACGCCCAGCTCCAACGCATCTACGGCACCGCCTGGCGCGACGACAAGGAATTGGGCGAATACCTCCACCGCCTGGAAGAGGCCGAGAAGCGCGACCATCGGCGCATCGGCAAGGAAATGGAGCTGTTCACCTTCTCGCCGGACGTGGGCGCCGGCCTGCCGCTGTGGATGCCCAACGGCATGGTGATCCGCCAGGAACTCGAATTCCTCGCTCTCCAGGAAGAACGCAAAGACGGCTATGTGCGCGTGGCGACGCCGCACATCACCAAGGAGGCGCTGTACATCCGTTCGCGCCACCTGCCCTATTACGCGGACAGCATGTATTCGCCGCTCGATATCGACGGCGAGAACTACTACCTGCGTCCGATGAACTGCCCGCATCACCACATGATCTATCTGGCGACGCGTCATTCCTATCGCGAGCTGCCGCTGCGCATCGCCGAATACGGCCAGGACTACCGCTACGAAGCCTCGGGTGGACTGTCGGGCCTGATGCGCGTGCGCGGATTCTGCATGAACGACGCGCATATCTATTGCCGCTACGACCAGGCGAAAGAGGAATTCATCAAGGTCATGCGCCTGCACGCGCGCTACTACGACCTGATGGAGATCAAAGACTATTACATGCGCCTGTCGCTGCCGGACCTCGACAAGCTCGACAAATACGTCGACCAGCCGGAGAAATGGCTGACGGCCCTCAACATCATCAAAGAGGCGATGGTCGAGTCGGGCTATCCCTTCAAAGAGGTCAAGGGCGAGGCGGCCTTCTACGGCCCCAAGATC
>PMKE01000083.1 GCA_003158585.1 Alphaproteobacteria bacterium | reverse complement strand
CCAGCTCAAGATCGAACGCGAGGCTTTGAAGAAGGAGACCGACAAGGCTTCCAAGGATCGCCTCGAAAATCTGGAACGCGAGCTTGCCGATCTCGAGCAGGAATCCGCCACGCTCTCGGCGAAGTGGCACAAGGAGAAGAAATCCGTCCAGGACGTGCAGAGCCTCAAGGAACGGCTCGACAAGGCACGCGCCGATGCGGAAATCGCCCAGCGCCGCGGCGACTTCGCCAGGGCGGGCGAACTGACCTACGGCGTCATCCGGGGCCTCGAAAGCCGGCTCAAGGAAATCGAGGAGAAGCGCCAGGACGTGATGGTCAACGAGGCGGTATTGCCCGAGCACATCGCGCAAATCGTCTCGCGCTGGACCGGCATTNNAAGACCGAGCTGTCCAAGGCGCTCGCCTCTTTCCTGTTCGACGACGACAACGCGATGGTCCGCATCGACATGAGCGAGTTCATGGAGAAGCACTCCGTCGCGCGTCTGATCGGCGCCCCGCCGGGCTATGTCGGCTACGAGGAGGGCGGGGTGCTCACCGAAGCGGTGCGCCGCCGTCCCTATCAGGTGCTTTTGTTCGATGAGGTCGAAAAGGCGCACCCCGACGTGTTCAACGTCCTGTTGCAGGTGCTCGACGACGGGCGGCTGACGGACGGGCAGGGCCGCACGGTCGATTTCAAGAACACGGTGATCATCCTCACCTCGAACCTCGGCACCGAGCTGCTTTCCGGCGAGGAGAGCGCCGAGGCGCGCGGTCAGGTGATGGCGGCGGTGCGCGCGCATTTCCGGCCCGAGTTTCTCAACCGCCTGGACGAAATCATCCTCTTCCACCGGCTGTCACGCGCCAACATGGACAAGATCGTCGACATCCAGATCGCGCGGCTGGCGAAGCTGCTCATCGACCGCAAGATCGAACTCAACCTCGACGCCAAGGCGCGCGAGTGGCTGGGCAATACGGGCTACGATCCGGTCTACGGTGCGCGGCCGCTCAAGCGCGTCATCCAGCGCCGCCTTCAGGACCCGCTGGCGCAGATGCTGCTCGAAGGCAAGATCGGCGACGGCTCCAAGGTGAAGGTCGGCGTCGGCCGCGCGGGCCTGACGCTCAACGGCCGGGAGTTCGCCGCCTCGACGGACGAAATCGACATCGACCACGCGCCGTCGAGGACGTTGAACTGATTTCCGGGATCAGTTGCCTTGCCGCAGTACCGATGACGCGTCGGCGATCCGCGTTTCAAGCTTCGTGGAAGCCAGCTTGTCGTCGACGTGCATGCGTTCGATCTGGAACGCGCGCGCTTCCCTGCCGACAAGTTTGCGCCCTTGCGCCATCTTCACCTTGAGCGGATTGACCTGCACGTTGTTGACGCGGATTTCGTAGTGCAGATGCGGGCCCGTCGTGATGCCCGTATTGCCGCTGAAGGCGATCACCTGGGCTTGGCGCACGCGCGAGCCGCGATGTAGGCCCGCCGCAAAGCGCGAGAGGTGTCCGTAGGCGGTCGAATAGCCGTTGCCGTTGTTGATCAGGACGAAACGGCCGTAGCCGCCTTCCCATCCGGCGTACGCGACGGTTCCGGCGCCTGCCGCCATCACCGGCGTTCCGACCGGCACGCCGAAATCGACGCCCTTATGCATCCGCGTATAACCGAGCACCGGATGATAACGCATGCCGAATCCCGAGGTGAGGCGGGCGCCGTCTACCGGCGTCTTCATCAGCATGCCCTTGGCGCTCTGGCCCTTGGAGTCGAAATATTCCGCCGGCTGGTTTGGATCGGACTGATAGCGATAGAGCGAAATCTCCCTGCCGCCCAGCCGCATCATCGCATAGGAGATGTTGCCCTGCTTCGCGGGCTGTCCTTCAGCCGTGTAGTAGTAGTCGTAGAACACCTCGAAGGAATCGCCGGGGTGCAGGTCGCGCTGGAAGTCCACCTTGTAGGAGAACATCCGGATCATCTCGACCACGACGTCGGCGGGGATGCCTGCGTGCATGGCGGAGAGATAAAGGCTCGAATCGATAGTCGCTCCGGCGCGGTGCACGTGGGGCACGAGTTGCTTCACCGTGTCGGTGGCGGCGAAGTTGCCGTCCGCCGCGCGGTTCACGACGATGTCGTGATCGACGCTCGGCGAAAATTTGATCGAGATCAACCGGCTGACAGGCTCGCTCAGATCGCGCCCGTCGGCCGCGCTCGAAGTAATGTCTGCATCGGTAATCGGCTGCACGCTGTAGGTCAGGTCGAACATCTGTCCGGCGCGGACGCTACGCGGGCTGAAGACCGTTGCGAGAGCCGCAACGGCCGAATTGGAGTCCTCCTGGGAAATGCCCACATCCTCGAGCGCGCCCACGAGTGTGTCGCCGGGCTCGAGCGTGACGGTGTGAGTTTCGTTTTCCGGTTGCGCATTGGCGCGTTCCGCCGCCAGCGCGTCATCGAGCTGCGTCGGTTGCGTTCCGGACGTGCCCGGCAGAGAGGCAGTGCTCGCAAACAGCGCGTTGCCGGACTGCGTCAATTCCTGGAAGAGGCGATAGGGCAGGAAACCGTGGTTGGCATTTTCGGTTCCCACAGCCGTCACCGGCGGCATGGTAGCGATCGCCAGCCAAGCAACCGAGCTGACGATCAAAGCGGACAGGGATGTCGAAACCAGCGTCCAGCGGCTGGCGGTATCGGGCTGGCCATCTGAAGAACCGGGCCAATCGTAAAGAGGCGTCGAATCGTTGCGACGGTCCACGTCTGCTCCCTTACTCAGGATTTCCCTCTTTCATACGCTACCCCGCGCCCGTAACTACCACGGCGAAGCGACGCGACGGCATATAGCCTCACCTCATGCTGAGCCGTCAACCATTACCCAGGTGTTAACGATGCGTTGTTCCACCTGAGGACAAGTTAATGCCCGAGAGTCGGACTACCATGAACAAAATGCAATTCCCAGGCCGCGACAACATGCGGCGCACGAACCGTTTTGGCTCGTGCGCCGCTCTCTTGAAGTGTCGCAGGTCAAAGCCTGACTAGCAGCAATTCGGCGATTTTTCCGTGCAGCCAGCCGACGATTCTCGCCATGTGCAGCACGAGGAAGAACAGCACTATACCGACGAAGGCCAGGAGCACGAGACCGGGTGCCGTGCTGAACAGATGCTGGAGCCAGGGCACGCTATCAATATGGACGTGGCTCTCGTTGGTGATGAGCGAGTAGATCGAGCTGCCCGAGACGCCGAGCGAAACCGACAGTCCCACGACACCCAGCACGAAATAGATGATGCCAAGCGGCAGCATCAGCAGCAGATATAGCATCGAGGTCCAGGTGCGCACGTCGCTCAAGGCACCTTTGATCCGTGCCCAGATCGATTCGTCGGTTGCGGTTGGAGCCGGAAGCCGGCGCGGCATGCGCACGCCGAGCAGTCCCTCGACGATACGTCCTTCCACATGGCTCAACAGCCGGATCGAACCGATGAACAGCAGGGCGAAGAAGATGCCGAAAATAAGGATCGACGTGCTGAGGGAAATCGTAACACCGACGACCGTCCAGGTGAAATAGAAGATGCCGGTAACCAGCGACAGCAGCATATAGAGCAGGGCGCCGTAGGTGCGCGGATCGGAGATCACGCTAAAGAAACCGCGGCGGCGGGCCTCCGTCGTTTCCGTCTGCTGGGGGAATGGGGTCGAGATAGCGGCTTCCATGTCACGATACTCCTCTGCGATTTCCTGCGGCGATCCGTAGGTCTCCACGACGGACGCCATGATCGCCGCTTCATCCATTTCAGGATTCTGCGCGATCTCCATGTTGAGATGCTCTTCGCAATCCGCGAGCGCGTCCGAGATCAAGCCGGGGGCGGCGCCTTTCAGCGCACGCCGCAGCTCCGCCAGATAGGCGCGGACCGTCTCAGGCGCTTGGACGAAATTCATTGCCCGTCCCTCCGGGGGTGATGCCGGCCTTGAGTGCGTCGTCGACGAACTCGCGC
>PMKE01000142.1 GCA_003158585.1 Alphaproteobacteria bacterium | reverse complement strand
AAGACGCGCGACCCGGGACCCACCCGGAAACAAGCGCATGCTGCGGAGTAGATCCCGGCTCGGCGCGATTGCTCGCGCAATCGCTTCCGCCTTCGCTGAAGCTACGGCGGGGCCACACGACCCGCCGAAGCCTCGGCGTAGGCGGGTGGCCGGGATGACAACGGTGTTGTATGGGTATCTTGATGTCCACCCGCGCCGACATCTATCTCGTCGAACACGGCTATGCCTCCTCGCGTGCCGAAGCGCAGGCAGCGATCCGCGCGGGGCTGGTCTCGGCGGAGGGCAAGCCCGTGCTCAAAGCCTCGCAGCCGGTGCAGGATGGCGCCGCCATCGCCTACGCCAAGGCGCATCCCTATGTCTCGCGCGGAGCCTTGAAGCTCATCGCCGCCCTCGATCATTTCAAGTTATCTCCCGAGGGTCTCACTTGCCTCGACATCGGCGCTTCCACGGGCGGCTTCACGGAAGTCCTGCTCGAACGCGGCGCCGGCAAGGTCTATGCGGTGGATGTGGGACACGGACAGTTGCGTGAAAAAATCTCCACCGATCCGCGCGTCGTGTCGTTGGAAGGCGTGAACGCGCGCGATCTGACAGGCACGCAAATCCCCGAGCCGCCCGAGGCCGTCGTTGTCGACGTGAGTTTCATCGGCCTCAAACTTGTGCTCCCCGCCGCGATGGCCTTAGCGCGGCAAGCTTGGCTCGTCGCCCTCGTCAAGCCGCAGTTCGAGGCGGGCCGCGCGCAGATTGGCAAAGGCGGCATCGTGAAGGACGCCGCCGCTCAAGAGGCAGTCTTGAAAGACATCGCCGCTTGGCTCGGTGCGCAGCCGGGCTGGTCGCTCCTCGGCACAATGGAAAGTCCGATCCCCGGCGGCGACGGCAACCGCGAGTTCCTGATCGCGGCGAGGAAGACATGAGCGCGCTGTGCCGTCATTTCGGTCTTTGCGGCGGCTGTGCCCATCAGGATATGCCGGATGCGGACTACCGCGCGCTGAAGCGCAGGATCGTGCTCGATGCGCTGTCGCGTCACGGCATCGACGCGCAAGTGGACGAGATCGTCGAAGTTCCTCCCGCCACGCGCCGCCGCGCCACCTTCAAGGCGAGAAAAGAAGCGGACGCCGTGCTGCTCGGTTTCCACGCCGCGAAGACGCACGCCATCGTCGACATGCGGGAATGCCTGGTGCTGACGCCTTCGTTGGCGGCGCTCGTTCCGCGCCTGCGCGAGATGATGTCGGCGATGCTGAAATCCGGCGAGGACGCGGAACTGCGCCTCACCGAAACCGAGACCGGCGCCGACCTCGGCCTGCGCTGGAAGAAGCCGAACGACGCGCCGACCATCGCCGCGCTCGCCCGCTGGGCGGAGAAGCTAAGGCTGGCGCGCGTCTCGGCGCATGGCGAGACGGTGGTGGAACTGGCGAAGCCGACGGTGCGGCTGGGCAAGGCCCTCGTGGCGCTGCCGCCGGAAACCTTCCTCCAGCCGACACGCGAAGGCGAGGCGGCGCTACAAACCTTCGTGCGCGAAACGCTCAAGGGCGCCAAACGCGTCGCCGACTTGTTCGCGGGCTGCGGCACCTTCAGCTTCGCGCTTGCCGAGAAGGCGCGCGTTCACGCCGTGGAACTCGAAGGCGCCATGCTGGAGGCGCTCGCCGCCGCGGCGAAGACCACCTCCGGCCTCAAGCCCATTACGACCGAGAAGCGCAACCTCTTCCGCCGCCCGCTCAACGAAACCGAACTGAACGCTTACGACGCCGTCTGCCTCGACCCGCCGCGCGCCGGCGCCCTGGAGCAGGCCGCGATGCTGGCGAAATCGAAGATGGTGCGCCTCGCCTACGTATCCTGCGACGCCGAGGCCTTCGCACGTGACGCCCACGTGCTCTTGGGCGGCGGCTACCGCCTCACGCGCGTCGTGCCCGTGGACCAGTTCCTGTGGTCGAGCCACATCGAACTGGCGGCGGCCTTCGAGCGAAGCTGACTACTTCTTCTTCGTATCGACCGCCTCGCCGCTGGTGATGATCGCCGTACTCAGCTGCTGGTACAGGTCGATCATGCCGCCCGGCTGATGCGGCGTCAGGATGACCTTGGAGCCCGACGAGACGCCGATCTCCTTCAGGGTGTCGAAGTACTGCGTCAAGAGCACCAGGTTGAGCACTTCGCGTTCGCTGACCCCGCCCACCGCCTCCGTGAAGGCGGCGATGGATTCGCGCAACCCGTCCACGATGGCGCGGCGCTGCTTGGCGATGCCTTCGCCCTGGAGGTGCTTCGATTCCGCTTCGGCCTCGGCGTTCTTGACCACCAGGATCTTGTTGGCCTCGCCTTTGGCGGTGGCGGCGACCTGCAGGCGCTGCTGGGTGTTGATCTCGTTCATCGCCGCCTTGACGTTGTCGGCGGGATTGACGTCGGTCACCAGGGCGTTGGGGATTTCGAAGCCGTAGATCTTCATCGAGACGTCGAGTTCCGACTTCACCGCGGTTCCGATGTCGTCCTTCTTCTCGAACACCTCGTCGAGGTTCATCCGCGGAACCTTGGCGCGCACCACG
>PMKE01000098.1 GCA_003158585.1 Alphaproteobacteria bacterium | reverse complement strand
AGCGCGTCTTGCGCATGCGTTTCGGCATCGGCATGAACACCGACCACACGCTCGAGGAAGCCGGCCAGCAGTTCAGCGTCACGCGCGAACGCAGCCGCCAGATCGAGGCGAAGGCGCTGCGCAAACTGAAGCATCCGAGCCGTTCGCGTAAGTTGAGGAGTTTCTTGGATAACTGATCTCTTCGACCCTCCCCTTGCTTGTCCGCCGAAGCCGCAGGCGAAGGCGGAAGGGAGGGTCGAAATTCGCGCAGCGAATTTCGGGGAGGGGTCGCGATGCACAGCATCGCGTTTCACGCACGAACCGCACAACACTAGCCTGGAGTAGCAATGCCCGCTTTCAATGCAAATTCCTTTACCGACCGCATGGACGCTCGCGCCAAGGCACGCGCGGCCGAGATGGAGCGCGCCAAGAAACGCGCCGAAGAAATGAAAAGCACGGCCGCAGAACGCTCGGCCGAGCGCCGGAGAACCGCCGACGAGCGCACTGCGCGCCTGGCCGCCCGCGAAGCCGCCAAACGCGCCGAAGCCGAACGCATCGAGGCCGAGCAGAAGGCTGAGGCCGAACGGATCGAAGCGGAGCGCCGCGCGGAAGCGGAACGGCTTGAAGCCGAGCGCCTTGCCGCCGAGGAAAAGAAGCGCCTCGAAGACGAAGAATACGAAGCCGCCAAGAAATGGCTGGCCGAGGAAGAGAAGAAGAAGATCTCCAAGCTCCTGGCCGACCAGAAAGCCGCCCGCGACCGCAAATACGCCGCCCGCAAGGCGCAGAGGAGATAGCGCATTCCCTCGCCCCCGTAGGGGGAGAGGGCAAGGGTGAGGGGGCAGCCTCACGCGATCTCAAAGGTCCATTTCCACCCTCCCCTTGCCCCTTGCTTGTCCGCCGTAGCCGCAGGCGAAGGCGGAAGGGAGGGTCGATCCGGCGGAGCGCAGCAAAGCCGGATCGGGGAGGGATCGTGATGCGCGGCATCGCGCCTATCTACTTTCCCCTTGAGGGTCCAGCAGTTCTCGGTCACCAGCAAACGCAACCGCCGGATCGAGGCGAATGCGCTGAGGAAACTGAAGCGCCCGAGCAGATCAAGGAAGATGAGGAGCTTCCTAGATAATTAGCCGACAAGCGGCGATTCATTTCGCCGCTTGTCGTTTTTTTGCAACTAAGCACTCACCGATTCACAGCTGCCAATTTTCGCAACTCGATTAGTTCGGCATCTTGATCCAGTTTCGCCAGCTTTGTGTGTAGGTTATTCCAATGAGCGCGGCTCTTGCCGAGCGCGTTTGGTGTGCGGCCGGTCTCATTGTTTTGTTCAAACGTCAACCTCATCATCTCGGGCGCGGCTTGTTCCCATCGTTCTTGAACTGCCTTAAAGCCGCCTCTCCAGCGATATCTGCTCTTTGATGGATCTTCCTCGACCATCCAACGAAATGCCGCGAGCATAGGGTACAGGGCAGCGTTTGATAATCTGCGTTCATCAGCTTTTCCGATGAATACGAATTTGAATTTTCCCCTCTGTCGCTTTTCCATGAATGTCGCATGACCTGCCTTGCCGCCCATCGCCTTGTTCCATTTTTCCCGCGCTTCAAGCGCTATCGTATCGTGGAGTTTCAGAATGTCTTTGAGAATCGGTCGAATCTTTAAGTAAGACGCTTCGTGACTCTCAAAAAGCTCAAGGGCTTTGGATTTTTTTTCGTAAGCAATAACAGGGTGCTCAGTTCCATTGTTAGGAAACTCGTCAATTAAGAAGCAAGTCATCAGAGAAATGATGTCACGCGCATCGAATTCGCCCTCCTCACCCTCGCGCCATGCAAGGTCACTAAAATAGGGTTCCTTCTTCAACTCCGTTTTGATCCAATCGAACCTTCCAGCAAGGTGGTCGAGGCTCATATCTTCGACCTGGACCGATGTATTCAGCCCGCCAGCAATCTCACTGATCCAATCTTCCGGAATGTTGGTAATAATCTCAAACTTGACGTGCTGGTTCTGTGGAAGGTCCGGGTTAGAAAGATTGTCGCTGATCAATTGATAAGTGTGGCCGCCATCGACAATACCTTGCCCCGATCTAAACTTGATGGCGTACTCATTTTCGCTGCGTCGGGTGACGTCATCAGCTATGAGTGTTATTCCTTTGTGCTTCAGGTGAAATGTGTTGGCAGTGTTGTCTGCGCGATTGAGAAGACTGTCTTCAATTTCGCGGTATACGCGCCGCCGCGTATTCGGCAGTCTGGCATTGGGATCGTATGGCAGTCCCGTCGGAACGCTTTTCACCGGTACCATTAAAATGTGACGCTCAATCTTCTCGGTCTTAAAGAAGATCGGGTCTGGTATCCGACGAGCGTAGGTGCATGGGAAGATGAACGTGCGCGTAGCCATAGCTACAGCCTCCTTTTGTGATGCCGCCTCCGGCGGCCCGATTCGTTGCGCTCGAATCCACGAGCCAACGCTGTAGTTAAATGCCGAACGCTTTCCTTGTCAACATTGTGCAGATTCGAATGAGCTGAAAACTTGTGGTCGTTACAGTTTCTCCCTCTCCGCATACGCATCCACTAGCGCACGGATCATGCGTTGGTAGGGCACGCGCTGCTTGGCGGCCTCGCGCTTGAAGAAATCCACGCTGCGCCGGCTGAGGGAAAGCGTCACCTTCACATTGGACACGCGCAGCACAAGCTTTTCGGGCGGCGGCAGGAAGTTCTTTATCACCCTGAACCTGCCGATTTCGCCTTCGTGATATTTGACAACTCGCTTCCGCATGGACGCGCCCTTTAGCAGGTTCGGAATCTATCCTATTCTTCCCCCATGACGAAGCTGCTCGAAAAGGCCCTTGAAGCCGTCAGCCGCCTTCCGTCCGAAAGCCAGGACGAGATCGCGCGCGCGATGCTTCAGCTTGCCCGCTCCGGCGACGAGCCGGAGGCCGTGGATGCGGCGCATCTGCCCGCCGTTCTGGAAGGATTGGCGCAATCGCAGCGCCGCGCGTTTGCCAGCGACACGGAGGTCGAGGCTGCGTTTCGCCGCTTCGAGTGACGAAATCGCGGTTCTGACGATCCAACACCCCTCGCGCGAACAGTCATAATTACCGCGCTTCCTGCTCCCGATACGCCTTACTGCGCAGGAGTCGTGGTCGCTTCCGGAGCCGCGGGCACCTCCTCGATCGTCACCTTGAGGATCGTCACGGGCACAACCGGTTCGAAATCGGGGAACGGGCCCTTGCCGCCGCCCAGCGGCACCGCCGCGATCTTGTCCACCACGTCCAGGCCCTCGGTCACATGCCCGAACACGGCATAGCCCGTGGTGTTCGGCGCGGCCGCGGGCTTGGGATCGAGCCGGGTGGCGTTGACGTCGGCAAGGTCGATGAAGAATTCGGAGGTGGCGCTGACGGGCTCGTCGCTGCGCGCCATCGCCACCGCGCCGCGCAGATTGGAAAGCCCGTTGCTGCTTTCCAGCGGGATGGGCGCGTGTTCCTCGGGCTTGTAGACGCCGCCTGCTTTATAGCTGCCCGCCTGAAGCACAAAGCCCGGCACCACGCGATAGAACACCGTGCCGTCGAAATGGCCTTCCTTGGCGTAGCGGACGAAATTGGCAACCGTGGCGGGCGCCTTCTCGGCGTCGAGCATGACGACGATGGTGCCGAGTGTGGTCTCTATGCGGGCCTGGGGAGCGGCCCCGGCCGGCACAGAGAGCAAAATTGCCGGGGCAAGCAGCAGAAATCCACAGCGCATGGCGGTCTCCCTTGTCGTTGTGCCCGGCGATTTAGCATGTCCCGGCGGAAAGCGCAGCCCGGCGCCCGGGCGGCCATCGCTTTTTCCATTGACGAAAGCGCGGGCGTGGCATTCATAAGACCTAGGCCGAGGCTCCGGAAGGACGGAAATGGCAACGATGGCAGGACCAGTGAAACCCAGTTCCGACCAGGTCGGCACGGGGTTCAAATATCCCAGCGAAGACGAGCCCTATGTCCGCCGGCTGGGCAGTGCCGTGCTGATCCACTGGAGCGAAATCCCGGAGGAAGTGCGCACCAAGATCCTGGCGGAGGCGAGTGTGGTGTGGGATCGCGAATACCATATTCCCCAGCTCCCCCGGAAACTCGAGGCTTTCATCAAGCACTTCCAGACCAAGCAGCGTTAACGCCGCCGCCGTACCGCAACGTACCGTTGCGGAAACAAACCGCGGAAATGACATATCGCTGCGCTATTTTCATTTGAACCTTCGCCCCGCCGAGGGGAATAATCGCCGTTGCATGACCTAGCGTCATGTGTGTCGTCTATCCGGAGTGCGTAATGAACAAGGCCGTCGAACGCGTCGTCCGTCTCTACAGCAAGCATGAAGAAGTGGCGGACGGAGTGGTCCACGCCATCGGCATCGTCTTTGCCATCAACGCCAGCCTGTGGCTGTTGTGGCATGTCACGGGCCTCTCCGTGCTGGTCAGCGTCTCGGTCTATTGCCTGGGCCTCTTGGCGATGATCGGCTTCTCGGCCGCCTATAATCTGGTGCCGCAACACCGCCCGTCGAAGATGATCCTGAGACGCTTCGACCACGCGGCCATCTTCATCATGATCGCGGCCACCTACACCCCCTTTGCCGTCAACCGGCTGGAAGCGCCCTGGGGCACCGTCATCCTCGCCATCATCTGGGCGGCGGCGACGGTCGGCGTGCTGCTCAAGGTGTTCCACCCCCGCCGCTTCGAGATGGCGTCCATCGCGCTTTATCTCGGGATGGGCTGGATGGTGGTGACCGTGATCCAACCCCTGTCAGCTTCGCTGGCGAGCGTCGATTTCTGGCTGTTGATAGCGGGCGGTGTCGTCTATTCCGCCGGCGTCATTTTCTATGTGATGGAGCGCATCCCCTATCACAAGGCGATCTGGCACGCCTGCGTGCTGGCCGCCGCGGTGCTGCAATTCTCCAGCATCTGGGGCGAGTTCGTCAGAACCTAGAAATTATCCTTGCGGCGGCGGATTTCGGCGAAGACCTCCACCTCCCCCGCCGTTTCCATGCCGAGCGCGGCGCGGATTTCCGCCGAAGCGGTTCTGAGGAACGGATTGGTCCGCTTCTCCAGCCCGATGCTGGAGGGCACCGTCGGGGCGCCTTTCGCACGCAGCGCTTCGATTTCGCGAAAACGCTTGGCAAGATCGGCATTGCCCGGTTCGAGCGTCATGGCGAAGCGGGCGTTGGCGAGCGTGTATTCGTGGCCGCAATAGACCCGTGTTTCGTCGGGTAGTGCCGCGAGCTTGGCGAGACTCTGCACCATCATCTCGGGCGTGCCTTCGAACAGCCGCCCGCAGCCCAGCGCGAACAGCGTATCGCCGGTGAAGACCGCGCCCTCGAACACGAAGGCGATGGCGCCCTTGGTATGCGCGGGCACTTCCAGGATGCGCACCGCGTACTCCCCGAAGCGCCAGCCGCCGGCTTCGTCCACACCCACATCGATCGCCGGGATGCGCGAGCGGTCCTTCTCGGGACCTACGACCTCGGCCCCGAACTTCTCCTTGAGCTCGCGGTTGCCGCCGCTGTGATCCCAATGATGGTGGGTGTTGAGGATGTGGGTGAGCCTGCGCCCCTCGAGCGCCGCTTCCACGGGTGCGGCCTCGGACGGATCGACCACTGCGCACAATCCCGCCGCGGGATCGCCGACGAGATAGGCGTAATTGTCCTTCAGGCAGGCAATGATCTCGATCTTAAGTCCGGGCACGGCGGTTCTCCTTTGGGACCCGTTCTTACCAGCCCCGCACGGTGCGTTGAACCCTGCCCCGCTTCGGCGTACCCAATGGGGCATGCGTCTGGATGCGGGCGAGCTGGTCGATTTCTACGAGTCGGCGATAGGCCGGGCGGCACAGCGCGCGATCGCCCATCGCATCAAGGAGATATGGCCCGAGGTCCGCGGCCTTCGCGTCCTCGGCTACGGCTTCGCGATCCCCTATCTGAAGCCCTATATCGACGAATCGGAGCGGGTGGTGGCGCTGATGCCGGCGAGCACCGGCGTCGTGGCCTGGCCGGGGGAGCGTCAGCTCTCGGTTCTCGGCGAAGAGGATGCCCTGCCGTTCTGCGATGCGATGTTCGACCGGATTCTTGTCGTGCACGGCCTGGAGGGCGCGGACGCCATGCGCCTGCTGCTGCGCCAGTTGTGGCGGGTGCTGGCGCCGGAAGGGCGTCTTCTCGCCGTGGCACCCAACCGCGCCAGCCTGTGGGCACAGATGGAGTCTTCCCCCTTCGCCTGCGGCCGGCCTTTTCACCGGGGCGAACTGGCCGCCCTGCTGCGCGATACGCTGTTCGAACCCACCTGCTGGGAGCGGGCACTGTACATGCCTCCCTTCAGCGGTCGCCGCCTGTCGCAACTCGGCGCCGGGGTCGAGCGGCTGGGCCGGCGTTTCATGCCGGGCTTGGCCGGTGTCCACCTCGTCGAGGCCAGCAAATCGCTTTATGGGACAACGCCGCTCAAGGCGCACCGGCGCAAGGAGATCGCGTTACAACCGGCGCATACCTTGCAGAGATAATTCGAGCGGCCGTTCGTTCTGCAATGTGTCGATGTACGCGCAAGGTGTCGCCCGTTACACCAAGGCGCTCCAGCTGCTCGGCAAGAGCTGAGAACTGTGAACGAGGAGGGGAGCGGTTAGCAGTCCTGCAAACCGCTCTCTCATCCTTTAGCGGGCTTCTGATCCCCCGGGCGCAAGAGAAAGATCGCGCCTTCGGCCAACAAATTCGGCATCCAGGATCCGGCCTGCATCGGTCGCGTCGTGCCGTTCCGTTTCAAGGCGAACGCACTTTCGATACGCGCTCCGCACGACTCCGCCAGCGCCACGAAATCGGCGATGGTGCAGAGGTGGATGTTGGGCGTGTCGTACCATTCGTATTGCAGGGCCTCGGTGCGCGGCATGCGTCCGTGCGTCAGGAGGGCTAGGCGTACCCGCCAATGGCCGAAATTCGGCAGCGATACGACCGTGCGCCGGCCGATCCTGAGCAGGTGCCCCAGCACGCTCTTGGGACTGCGGGTGGCCTGGATGGTCTGGCTCAGGATCACGACGTCGAACACCTGCGAAGGATATTCGTGCAGGTCGGTATCGGCGTCGCCTTGGATGACGGAGAGGCCGCGCGCCACGCAGGCGTTCACATTCTGCTGGGACAGTTCAAGACCCCGGCCGTCGACGTTCTTCGTGGCGGCCAGATGTTCGAGCAAGGCGCCGTCGCCGCAGCCCACGTCGAGCACATGCGCTCCGGGCGGGATCATTTCGGCAATGGCGGCCAGGTCCGCGCGCAGCGTCGCCATCACTCAACCCCTCGGCTTGCCGCCACCGAATTGAGGAACCCGCGCACCGTGTCGAACATCTCCGGCTCGTCGAGCAGGAAGGCGTCGTGGCCGCGGTCGGTGCGGATTTCGACGAAACTGACCGTCGCCGCCGCGGCGTTGAGCGCATGGGCGACGCGCTTGTTCTCGACGGTGGGGAACAGCCAGTCGCTGGTGAAGGAGATGATGCAGAAGCGCGCCTTCGAGCCTAGGAAGGCTTCCGCCAGCACGCCGCCGTAATCCGCGGCAAGGTCGAAATAGTCCATCGCGCGCGTGATGTAGAGATAGNNTTGGCGTCGAAGCGGTCGACGAAACTCAAGCCCTGGTGGTGCAGATAGGATTCCACCTGGAAGTCCGGCTCGAAAGCGAAGGAGATGCCGCCCTGGTTCTGCAGGTTGCGTCCGAACTTCCGCTGCAACGCCGCTTCCGACAGATAGGTGATGTGGGCGGCCATGCGCGCCACCGCCAGGCCCTTGGAAGGCTGCGTGCCTTTCTGCTGATAGGCTCCGCCGCACCAGTCGGGATCGGCCATGATCGCCTGGCGGCCGACCTCGTGGAAGGCGATGTTCTGCGCCGAATGCCGCGCGGCGCAGGCGATGGGCACGGCCGAGACGACGCGCTCGGGATAGGAAGCGGCCCATTGCAGCACCTGCATGCCGCCCATCGAGCCGCCGGTGACGCAGAGCAGCTTGTCGATGCCGAGCACATCGAGCAGCATCGCCTGGGCGCGCACCATGTCGCGGACGGTGACCAGCGGAAAATCGAGGCCGAAGGGTTCGCCGGTTTCGGGATCGATCTCCGCCGGGCCGCTCGAACCCATGCAGCCGCCGATGACGTTGGCGCAGATGACGAAGAAGCGATCCGTGTCGATGGGCTTGCCGGGGCCGACCATCGTCTCCCACCAGCCCGGCTTGCCGGTGACGGGATGGGCGCTGGCGACAAACTGGTCGCCGGTCAATGCATGGCAGACGAGCACCGCGTTGGAGCGCGCCGCATTCAGCTTGCCATAGGTCATGTAGGCGAGCTTCCAGGGCGCCAGCCGTCGCCCGCAATCGAGCGCCAGAGCGTTCTCGGGTCCGAATTCCGCCGCCTGGCCCTTGTCTGCGTCCGGGGCGGTCAATGGACGCAGGAACTTGGGATCCGACATCTGTCCTCTCGCCGCCGGCCGTGGCCGGGCGCTTTGCGCCCACATTATCTTACCGGTGCGCAAAGCGCGCCGGGCGCGTTTGCTAAGACCCAAGGCCCCCGCTGTCAAACATAACGGCAGACGGCGTTTTGATTTTGCAGGCGCGCCGCCTTATCAAGGCGGCCAGGAGACCGTCGGATGACGCTGACGCCAAAACCCGGTGTGCTGGAGATCGAGCCCTATGTCGGGGGACGCGCGAGTGTTTCCGGCGTGGCCGCGCCGGTCAAGCTGTCCTCCAACGAGGGGGCCCTGGGCCCCAGCCCCAAGGCGCTCGAAGCCTATGAGGAGGCCGCCCGATCCGTCTCGATCTACCCCGAAGGCTCGGCTGCAATCCTGCGCGAGGCGATCGCCGAAATGCACGGCTTGGACGCTGCCCGTGTGGTCTGCGGCAACGGCTCCGACGAGCTGCTCACCATGCTCGCCAACGCCTATCTGAGGCCCGGCGACGAAGTGTTGTTCAGCGAGCACGCTTTCCTCGTCTACCGCATCGCCACGCTGGCCAACAGCGCCGTGCCTGTTTCGGTTCCCGAGAAGAACCGGCGCGTCGACGTCGATGCCATGCTGGCGCACACGACGCCCAAGACGAGAATGGTATATCTCGCCAATCCCAACAATCCGACCGGGACCTATCTCTCGCGCGACGAGGTGATGCGCCTGCACGCCGGACTTGCTCCGGATACGCTGCTGGTGCTCGACGCGGCCTATGCCGAATATGTCGGGCGCAACGATTACGAACCCGGACTCGAAATGACGGTTCGCTTTGCCAATGTGGTGATGACGCGCACCTTCTCGAAGGTCTACGGCCTCGCCGGACTGCGCATCGGCTGGGCCTATTGCCCGGCGCCGGTCGCCGACGCGCTCAACCGCATCCGCGGTCCGTTCAACGTCTCTCTCCCGGCGCAGCGCGCGGGTGCCGCCGCGCTCGGCGACCACGACCACGTGCGCCGTTCGGTAGAGCACAACGAACGCTGGCGGGCTTGGCTGACCGAGGCCATCCGCGCCGCGGGCCTCGCCGTCGACGATAGCGTCTGCAATTTCATCCTCATCCGCTTCCCTCACCGGACCGGTAAGACGGCGGAAGAGGCGGATCGGTTCCTCTGCGAGCGCGGCTTGATCCTGCGCGGTGTGGCGAATTACGGCTTGCCGGATTGCCTGAGATTGACCGTCGGACCCGAAGATGCCAACCGCAAGGTCGCGGCGGCGCTCGGCGAATTCATGGCGCAAAAATGAGCGAGATGTTCTCCAAGGTTGCGATTTTGGGCGTTGGCCTGATCGGCTCGTCGATGGCCCATGCCATGCGCCGCGGCGGGCTTGCCGGACATATCGCGGGTTATGCCCGCCGCGCCGAAACGCTGGAGCGGGCGCGGGCCGTGGGCTTCGCGGATTCGCTGCACGGCGATGCGTCCGCCTGCGTCAAGGACGCCGAACTTGTCGTGCTCGCGACACCCGTCGGCACCTTCGCGTCCCTGGCGGAGGAGATCGCCCCTTTTCTGAAGCAGGGCGCGATCCTGACGGACGTTGGCTCGGTCAAGGGTGCGGTGATCCGCGATGTCGGACCTTTCGTGCCGGAAGGCGTGCATTTCATTCCTGCCCATCCCATCGCGGGCACCGAGCAATCCGGCCCCGAAGCGGGCTTCCCCGAACTATTCGACGGGCGCTGGTGCATCCTGACGCCGCCGCCGGGTGCCAACAGCGAGGCCGTCGAAAAACTGAAAAGCTTCTGGCAGGCGCTCGGCAGCCAGGTGGAAGTGATGGAGGCGCGCCGCCATGATCTGGTACTGGCGATCACCTCGCATGTTCCTCATCTCATCGCCTACAACATCGTGGGCACCGCCGACGATCTCGAAACGGTGACGGAAAACGAGGTGATCAAGTTCTCCGCGGGCGGCTTCCGCGACTTCACCCGCATCGCCGCTTCCGACCCCACCATGTGGCGCGACGTCTTCCTCAACAACCGCGATGCGGTGCTGGAGATACTGGGACGCTTCGAGGAGGACCTGAGCATCTTGAAACGCGCCATCCGCTGGAGCGACGGCGAAGCCCTGTTCAAGTTCTTCACCCGCACGCGGGCCATCCGGCGCGGCATCATCGACGCCGGCCAGGATACCGCGGCGCCTAACTTCGGACGCACGCCGAAGAAGGATCAATGAGCTTCGTCGCAGAGGGCTTGGTTCAAGCCAGCGACGGTTGCCAATTCCTCGGCAGGCATCCGGGGTAGAGCCATCCGTAATTCCGTCACTCGCTGCGCGCGGGCAGCCGGATACGAAAGATACAAAACGTCGATGCCGAGTCTGCCGCCGGCGGCGCGCCAGCTTGCGACTGCTTCATTCCAGCCCTGCCCGCCAGCCAGGAAAGTCGAAAGCGCCCTCGCCTGCGTGATCGCGCCGATCAATTCTCCCTTCGCCAACGGAGCGCCCAGCAGCGGACAGGTTTCCGGAGAGGTTCCGATACCCTCCGCCGTGACGAAAAGATCGAGTTTGTCCTCTCCGTTGCGCCGCATGTGGAATTGCAGGCGCTTGGCAGTGAAGGCTTTCGAGCCGAAACCCAGAAGATCTAGATCGAAGTTGGCGAGCGCCCCTTTTTCCACGATGGTACTGACGTGCAGGGCGCCGACTGCGAAAGGCAGGCTGTGACGCGTGCCGTCGTCGCGAGTCCAAGTCAGCGTCTGCGGACCTGCGGCCTCGAAGATTGTTTCGTTCCGGCCGTAGGTGAGCGCATGCATGGCGAATTCCGCCGTATGCCATTTGGTCGGGCCGTGCGGCGTGGCCACGCTGAACGTCACATCGCGGAATGCGGTGTCCAGGCTGAAGGGAAAGCCGCTGATGTGCCGCGTGCCGTAGGTCATCGTCACGCCGGGCACGATCTCGTGCCCGTTGGCCGCATCGAGCCAAGCGGACAGACGCGACGCCGCGATCCACCAGTGGACACTGACGATGACGACGAGCGCGAGGAAGACGCCCATCGGCGCGTAGAGGAAGAAACGGCTGGAGTATTTCATGCGGGGGCCAATCTAGGCCAAAACGCCGTGTAACGGAATCGATGCCGGCAAACCCGCCCCCCCGTAATCGGACGTTCCCGCTGCGCTTACGTCCTAGATGCGCCACTTCCGGCCCTTTGCTTAGGCCGGTTCTATACATTCATTTGTTCGGCTTTCGGGCCGGAAAGCTTGTCATGTCCTATTTTGCCGATTGCACGGACGGGGCCACTACAGGGCATTCGATGCTATCTTGGCTTTGTGTGCACGTGTCTATTTTGCCGGTCCACCGATCCAGTCGGTAGACCACCTGCGCACCGCCAATCGGCGACAAGTATCCGATCGCAGAAATCTGGTAACGACCAATAAACAAGATGCTGGCCGCGACCAAGATTGCCGCTACCAGTGTTTCCCATGTGAACTTCATGTCTCTCTCGCCTCCGCTGCAGATTTGGCGCTAATGCTACATCCAAGTTGCCGCCGAAACGAGGGCAAGGGCGGAAGGTCTCTGTCTCAATGATTGTCATTCGATATCACTAGAAGACAACAATGCGCCCACTTCTCAGACTGGAATGGCAGTGCCGAGCCGGGCAGATATTTTGCCACCCATCGTCACCCCCGGGAAAGATGAACGTCCGGAAGTGGCGGTGCGCTCAATGGGTCGATGCAACACATTCGCTAAATCGCTCAGCTAGGGACTGGAAGTCCAGAGTTTTTCTGGGGCGCTCGTTGAGTTGACGGGCGATCTTGTTGAGCTGGGTTTGGGAGTGGGCGCCCGGTCTACCCGCATTTCGAATAGCCGCAGGAAAGACACGAATCGCAGCCTTCGAGGCGCACGAAGCTTGCTGAAGCGCAGCGTGGGCAGCGCCTGGCCGGTGCCCCTTCCGCTGCGACCGCAGCCGCCTGCCGATCCTCGACCGCAAGTTTGCCGTCGCGCGGAGAAATGAAGCCGATGGCGATGAGATGGCGCTCGATCACCTCGCCGATGGCGGCGAGCAGCGAAGGCACGTAATGGCCTTCCATCCACTGGCCGCCGCGCGGATCGAACACCGCTTTCAGTTCGTCCACCACGAAGGAGACGTCGCCGCCGCGCCGGAACACCGCCGAGATCATGCGCGTCAGTGCCAGCGTCCAGGCATAGGCCTCCATGTTCTTGGAGTTGATGAACACTTCGAAGGGAAGGCGTCGGCCGTCCTTTTCGATGTCGTTGACGGTGATGTAGAAGGCATGGTCGGCATCAAGCCATTTGATCTTGTAGGTCTGGCCGATCAGCACTTCGGGCCGGTCGAAAGGCTTGGTCATGTAGACGATGCCGCCGCTCTTCGGCAGGTCGAGCGGCAGCTGCGGTTCGTCGCTCTCGGGCGCGGGCGTTTCCGGCAGCGACAGCACGGCCCCGGTGATCGCGTTCGGACGGTAGGTGGTGCAGCCCTTGCAGCCGAGTTCGTAGGCTTGCGTGTACACGTCCTTGAAGGCTTCGAAGGACATGGATTGGGGCACATTGATCGTCTTGGAAATCGAGCTGTCGATGTGCTTCTGCGCTGCCGCCTGCACCGCCAGGTGATCGGCGGGCTCGAGAGTCTGGGCGTTGACGAAATAGTCCGGCAGTGGAGTTTCTTCGCCGTGGCGGGCGCGGAAGGCCTCCACCGCAAAATCGCGCACGGGTTCTTCGCGGTTCGTGCCGTCGGGCAAGAGCACGCGCCGGTTATAGGTGTAGGCGAACACCGGCTCGATGCCGCTCGACACATTGCCGGCGAAAAGGGAAATCGTCCCCGTCGGCGCGATGGACGTGAGAAGCCCGTTGCGGATGCCGTGCTGCGCAATCATATCCCGGATGTCTTCCGGCAGGGCGCGGACGAACGGCCGCTCCGGGTATTCCTCGGCGTCGAACAGCGGGAAGGGGCCCTTCTCGCGGGCCAGTTCCGCCGAAGCGCGATAAGCGGCGTGGCTGAGAGTCTCCAGCCACTCGTCAATCAGCTTTAGGCTTTCCGGCGAGCCGTATTTGGTGCGGCAGAAGATCAGCGCGTCGGCCAGACCCGTGACCCCGAGACCGAGGCGGCGCTTGGCCTGGGCTTCGGCGCGCTGCGCCTCCAAGGGGAAACGCGAGATGTCGATCACGTTGTCGAGGAAGCGCACCGCCGTGCGGGTGAGGTCCTTCAGCGCTTCGAGATCGAGTTCGGCGTTCTCCTCAAACGGATTCTTCACCAGCCGCGCCAGATTGATCGAACCGAGGAGGCACGCCCCGTAAGGCGGCAAGGGCTGCTCGCCGCAAGGGTTGGTCGCCCGTATGGTCTCGCAATAGCCGAGATTGTTTTCGGCGTTGATGCGGTCGATAAAGATCACACCCGGCTCGGCATAGTCGTAGGTCGAGCGCATGATGCGGTCCCATAAGTCCCGCGCCCGCATGGTTTTGTAGACACGTCCACCGAAAGACAGCTCCCAGTCCGCATCGTTCCTCACCGCCGCCATGAAGCGGTCGCCGACAAGGACCGAGAGGTTGAACATGGAAAGACGGCCGGGCGTGCGCTTGGCCGTGATGAATTCCTCGATGTCGGGATGATCGGCGGCGAGCGTCGCCATCATGGCGCCTCTACGGCTGCCCGCGCTCATGATGATGCGGCACATGGAGTCCCACACATCCATGAAGGAGACGGGACCGGAAGCGTCGGCGCCGACGCCTTCCACCGGCGCGCCCTTCGGGCGGATGGTCGAGAAGTCGTAACCGATGCCCCCGCCTTGCTGCAGGGTGAGTGCCGCCTCGCGCACCGCCGAGAAGATGCCGTCCATCGAATCCGGAATGGCGCCCATGACGAAGCAGTTGAACAGCGTCACGGCGCGCCCGGTGCCCGCCCCGGCCATGATCCGGCCTGCCGGCAGGAAGCGGTAGCCCGCCAGCGCCTTGGCGAATTCGAGGGCGTGGGTGCGCCGGTCATCGGGCTTCTCGGCCTCGGATGCCGCCAGCGCCACGCGCGCCCAGCTGGCCGCGACATCGCCGTCCACCGGCGTGCCGTCGGCACGCTTGAAGCGATACTTCATGTCCCAGATCTGGTGGGCGATGTCGCTCATGGGGCCTCTCCGCCCCAGGATAGGGTCAAAAACGCCAAGAGCGGATTAAACAGCTAACCACCGGTCAGCCCGGAGTCAATGGATGTTCTCTAAATGTTCCAGTGATATTTAGCTGTTTTCTTTCAACAGCTTACACCCTTCGGCGAGGAGTTTGGCGGTGGCGCCCTCGATGCTCTCTTCCAGGGTGCGCATGAATTCGGCACGTTTCAGACCGGCCGGGATGACAGGCAGGAATTCGATCACGATGCGTCCCGGCCGCTTCAGAAAGCCCCCGCACCAGAACTGCCCCGAATTGAGTGCCACCGGCACGCAAGGCGCTCCGATCTGCGTGTACAGCCCGGCGATGCCGGGCTTGTAGTCGGCAGGGGCGCCCGGTGCCTTACGCGTCCCTTCGGGGAAGATCACGATGGGCCGTTCCTCGGCGATGACGCCGCGCGCTTGGGCTGCCATTTGCCGCAGCGCCTTGGCACCCGCCGAACGGTCGATGGCGATGACGCCGGCTTTGCCAATGTACCAGCCGTAAAAGGGAATGCCGAGGAGTTCGCGTTTGACCACAAAGCCCGTGTCGTCGAGCAGCATGTAGAGCGCGATGGTATCCCACATGCTCATGTGCTTGGCGGCGACCAGGACGCCCCCCTGCGGGATATCCCCGCGCACCTCGTAATCGAGACCGGCGATGACCTTGAGCCCCCAGATCAGCGCCGCGCTCCAGCTCTGCGATACCCGCACGATCGCGCGCCGCGGCAGGATCAGCGTCGGCAGGGCGCAGAGATGCATCACCACCGAGACGATGATGAGGTAGAGGTAATAGAGCGCGGAACGAAGGAATGTCACGAATGCTTGTCGGTTTGCGGCGCGGCTTCAGACTCGTCCGGCGGCGCTCCCTGGTCAAGACCCGGTTCCAGACCGAAAGTGGTCAGAACACTCACGGCAAGGTACTTCACGTATTCGCTGTTGAGGACGCGCAAGGCGCGCAGGTCGTACCACCAGCCGTCCAAACGGACGCTGTCCGGGTCGACGGGATAGGGAATGATGGCGGCGTCCGGCATGACATCACGGAACTCCGCCGCGCTTCTCGGCATGTGATAGCGCGCGGTGACCAAGAGGATCCGCTTGTAGTGATGGAAGCGCGCCCAGGCGGCGGCCTCCTTGGCGTTGCCGAAGGTGTCCTCCGCGGCATAACCGAGGTCCGTGCAGCAATCGAAGCGCGCCTTGCCGTGCGACAGTTTCTTGAGTTCGGCCTTGGTGGTCTGCGGATTGACGCCGGAGATCAACAGCCGCTCGCCCACGCCCTTTTCGAACAGCGCCACCGCTGCGTCCAGTCGCGAACCTCCGCCGGTCAGCGCCACCACGCCTTGCACGTCCTTGAGGTTGTGCGGCGTCCCGGGCAGACTGATGACGAAAACGACAAAGCCCGCCACGTAAAGAGCGACGATTGCGATGGCGATCCGTTTCAGCAACACGACGATCTCCGCTCTGGTGCTGCAATAATGCCCTCCGCGCGGGGCGCCGTGAAGCCCCCGCGGAACGCGAGATTACTTGGGAATCGCTAATGAATTTTTCTGAGCGCCGCCAGCACGGATAGCCGTGCGGTGGCGTACGCGATCAATCCGGCAGCGGCGGGGACGGCGGCAAGCCAGCCAAGCTCCGCCGGTTTCAGCGCCAGCGGCGGCAGGAACGGCACCGCCTCCAATCCCACGAATTCGAGTCCGCCTGCGGCCAGGAACACCAATGCCGCAAGAACCGCTCCCAAGGCGGCCGCCGCCAGCGCGGCGCGGAAATAATGCCATTCGAAAGCGCGCGCGATGAAGTTTGCCTGCGCTCCCATCTGATGCAGCAGCGCGACCATCTCGGCGTGAGTCTCGAGACCTGCGCGCGTCGCGAACGACACCGTCGCCGCCGTGGCGATCGCGATCAGCAAAAGAACGGCGTAAGCGGACCACACCAGCGTGCGGGCGAGGCCGCGCAATCGCCCGATCCAACGGCTGTGGTCGTCCAGGATCGAGTCGGGCGCCGCCGCCTTCAGGCGTGCCGTCAGCGTCTGAAGATCGACAGTGGAGCCCGGCGCCACATTGGCGTCGATGAGTTGCGGCATGGGCAGATCGGCGACCAGATTTCCCGCCCCGAGCCAGGGCTGCACCAGCTTGAGCTGCTCGTCCTCGGACAAGGGCGCAGCGCTGGCGATGCCGGGCGTCGAGCGCAACACGGCGAGTGCCGCCGCGGTTTCCTTCGCCAAGCCTTCGTTCGGAGAACCGTTCGTCGGCGGCAGTATCTGTATCGTCAGTTTTCCGGAGAGCCCTTCGCTCCAGCCGGAGGCCGCACGGTCTGCGATCAAGGAGGCGCCGATCGCCAAGGCCGCCAGGAAAGCCATCACCGCGATCACCACGTCGAGCGGCGCGGTGCCTTTCTCTTCGGGCACGATGCGGTTCTTGGCGCTCATGGCCGGGGCGTCCTCAATTCCACCAGGCGTCCGTCGACCAGCCGCATCTCTCGCGCGCGCGTGCGCTCCACCAGCGTGCGGTCGTGGGTGGCAATCAGGACGGTGGTGCCGAGCCGGTTGAGTTCGGCGAACAGACGGATCAATCGCGCCCCGATGTCGGGATCGACATTGCCGGTGGGTTCGTCGGCGATGAGAAGGTCGGGCTTGGCCACCACCGCACGCGCGATGGCGACGCGCTGCTGCTCGCCGCCCGACAGCGTCGGCGGCTGCGAGGTCATACGGTCGCCGAGGCCAACCCAGACCAGAAGCTCCTCCACGTCGCGGGCGTATTCGGATTCATGTTTTCCTGCGATCCTCAGCGGCAGCGCCACATTGTCGAAGGCCGAAAGATGATCGAGCAGCCGGAAATCCTGGAACACGACCCCGATACGCCGTCGCAGGGCGGGCAGCGCGGAGCGCTTGGCGGTCGCCAGATCGTGTCCGAACAGGGTGACGAGGCCGCGCGAGGGCGGCTCGGCTACCGAAATCAGCTTCAAAAGCGTCGTCTTTCCGGCGCCCGAAAGCCCGGTCAAGAAAGTAAACGAGCCGGCTTCCAGCACGAACGTCACGTCGCGCAGCACTTCCGGTCCCGCGCCATAGCGCATCCCGACATTTTCGAAGCGAACCATCGCTTCGACCATAGCTTTACGAAGGCCGGGTTTCGAGCCTTGCGGCGGGGGGGCATTGGCGCTTATTTTTGTACAGGGGACCCGCCGGCATGATTCTAACCTGCCCTGCTTGTCAGACGCGCTACGAAGCCGATGCGGCGAAGTTTCCGCCTCAGGGGCGCGACGTGCGCTGCGCCCGTTGCGGCAATACCTGGCGTCAGGCCCCGCCCGAGCCGGAGCCGGAGGTCTTTTTCGCCCCTCCCGTAGAGCCCGAGCCTATGCCTCCGTCATACCAGCCCGAGGAGCCCCAGGCGGATTACTACGTGCAACCGCCGGTACGCGACGAGGAGCCGCAGTACCAGGAAGACGCCGTGCAACAACCCAAGGCGCACTCGCCTTGGCCGCGCAGACTCTTTCTTGGCGCCGGATGGGTCGTGCTTGCCGCGGCCGTCCTGGCGATCGGTTTTGCCGCGGTGGTTTTTCGCCAGCAGGTCGTACAGGTGTGGCCCCAATCGGCCTCGCTCTACACGACGCTCGGAATGAAGGTCGATGCCGAAGGAATCAGGATCGGCGAGTTGAGGTGGCGCAAAGCGACGGAGGGCGGACAACTCGTCGGCACCGTGACCGGCTCGCTCACCAACGTGTCGGATCGCGAGCTGCCCGTGCCGCAACTCCGCGTCGGGCTGATCGGCCGCGAGAAACGCGAGATCTATCACTGGACCTTCGCACCCAATGTGATGACACTGCGGCCCGGTCAAACCACACGCTTCGAGAACAGGCTTTCAAGCCCCCCTGTTGGGGCTCGCGACCTCGAGGTGCGCTTCGCAAAGGCTGGGGAGTGATGCGCCGGACGATCCTGTTTTCAGAAGCCGAAATTGCCCTACGCGTGAAGGACCTGGCGCATCGGATCGCCACCGGTCCCGTAACGCCGCATCTGGCGGCGCCGATCCTGGTCGGCGCCTACGTATTCGCCAGCGATCTGTTGCGCGCCTTGTGCAACGAGGGAATCTCGATCCCCACGGAATTCCTCTGGCTGCGCAGCTATACCGGCCGTTCCGCGGGCAAGGGTATCAACGTGCTGGTAGGGCCCAACGAGAATTTCCGCGGCAAGAACGTCTTGATGATCGACGGCGTGCTCGACGGCGGACACACGATGGCCAAGGCCAAGCAGCTTGTGCTCGATTACGGCGCCAGCGCGGTGGTCACCGCCGTCGTGGTGGACAAGGCCCGGCAGGATGCCGTCGCCAAGGCCGATTACGCGGCGTTTTCGGGGATCGACGAATTCATCGTCGGCTACGGCATGGACGATTCCGGCAACGACCGCGCCCTGCCCTACATCGCCAAAGCGGACTGATCAGCGTTTCAGCTCGATGACGTCGAAGTCCGATTCCTGCACGGGATTAGGCAGTTCCAAGCGCGCGCGGCCGTCGGCCAAGAGCGACAAGAGGCCGATCTGGTCGTCGGGCGTGGCGGGTGCGCCGGCGGCGGCCCCGGTGCCGGAATAGTGCGGCGGCTTCTCGCCGGTGACGTAGGAGGCTCCGAGATACACGAAGCCCTGCCCCTCGGCGTAAAGCGCTCCGGAGGTGCGCTGGCTGCCGGACAGTTTCTCGAAGAACAGCGCTCCGCCGCGCTCGCCGATACGGCAGCGGAACCAGCTATAGACGATGGATGGCGTCAGGCCGCCGAGCTTGATGGTGCGGCAGCGCCACTCGCCTTTCAGCGCTCCGGCGGAGGCCGGAACGGCTTGGGCGCCGACAATCGAATGGATGACGGCAAGCTCCGCCGCCGATCCGCTCATGGCTTCATCGAGACCCTTGGCGCGTGATTCGTCGATCCGCGCCAGACGCTGCGCATCATAGGGCGAGGCGTCTTCGCGCCAGCCGGCATTCGCCGCAGTCGAAACGCACAACAGAGCAAGAAACGCCAATGCTTCAGCCTTCACCGTCTGCATCGGATTTTTCTCCTTCGCCGCTCTCCGCCGCAGCCCATTTCCTGAGCAATGAGGCCGGCGGCACGCCGATGATATTGTAACCGGCGTCCACGAAATGCACTTCGCCCGTGACGCCGTTCGACAGATCGCTCAGCAAATAAAGCGCAGTACCGCCAAGGTGATCGAGTTCGATCGTCTTCTTGAGCGGTGTGAGAGCGCGGATCCACTTGAACATCGTGCGTCCGTCGCCCACCACCGAGCCTGCCAGCGTCCGCATCGGGCCGGCGCTGACGGCATTGACGCGGATATTGTCGCTGCCTAGATCGGCCGCGAGATAGCGCACGCTGGCCTCNNTGGCCACGCCCATCACGTTGTAGCTCGGCATCACCTTGGTGGCGCCCAGATAACTCAAGGTGAGCATCGAGCCGCCGCGACCGGCCATCAAAGGCGCAGCACGGCGCGCGGCCGCCGTGAAAGAGTAGCAGGACACCGACAGCGAGCGGACGAAGTTCTCGCGCGAAGTATCGACGTAGCGGCCCTTGAGTTCGTTCCGGTCGGAATACGCGATGGCATGGACCAGGAAATCCAGCTTGCCCCACTCGCGTTTTATCGTCTCGAAGGCGGCGTCGAGCTGACCGTCGTTCTCGACATCGGCCGGCAGCATAATCTTCGAACCGATCGAGGCGGCGAGCGGCTTCAGCCGCTTGGCCTGCGCCTCGCCCTGATAGGTGAAGGCGACTTCGGCCCCGTGCGCGGCGAGGGCGCGCGCGATGCCCCAGGCGATGGAATGGTCGTTGGCCACCCCCATCACGAGGCCGCATCTGCCTGCCATCAAATCCGTGTGTTTGCTCATAGGCACTCTCTGTCTCGAATCGGGACAGGCCGCAAGGCCCCTGGCGGGACCGTGCAATATTCATACGCGTGCCGACACTAGGCGTTGTATCGCTGGAACACGAGACTGGCGTTGGTGCCGCCGAAACCGAAGCTGTTCGAAAGCACCCGTTCGAGCTTGGCGTTGTCCACCCGGCTGCGGACGATCGGAGCATCGGCAATCTCGGGATCGAGCTCCTCGATATTGGCGCTTTCCGCGATGAAGCCGCCTTGCATTTGCAGGATGGAGTAGATCGTCTCCTGAACGCCCGCCGCGCCGAGGGAATGGCCGGTCAGCGACTTGGTGGAATTGACCGGCGGAATGCGGTTGCCGAACACCTCGCGCAAGGCCCTTATTTCGGCCAGGTCGCCCACCGGCGTCGAAGTGCCGTGCGCGTTGATGTAGTCGATGGGGCCCTTCACGCCGGCAATCGCCTGGCGGATGCAGCGCATCGCGCCTTCCCCCGAAGGCACCACCATATCGCTGCCGTCCGAAGTGGCGCCGTAGCCGACCAGCTCGGCGTAGATCTTGGCGCCGCGCGCCTTGGCGTGCTCAAGTTCTTCGAGCACCACAACGCCGCCGCCGCCGGCGATGACGAAGCCATCGCGGTCCTTGTCGAAGGCGCGCGAGGCCTTTTCCGGCGTGGTATTGAATTTCGACGACATGGCGGCCATGCCGTCGAACAGCACCGACAGCGTCCAGTCGAGTTCCTCGCCGCCGCCGGCGAACATCACGTCCTGCTTGCCCCACTGAATCTGCTCGGCGGCGTTGCCGATGCAATGGGCGCTGGTGGCGCAGGCCGAGCTGATCGAATAATTGACGCCTTTGATCTTGAACCAAGTACCCAGCACGGCCGAACAGGTGGACGACATGCATTTGGGAACCGCGAAGGGCCCGACGCGCTTGGGGCCGGCGGTGCGCGCGGTGTCGTCGGCGGCAAATAGCGAGCGCGTGGACGGTCCGCCGGAACCGATGATCAGGCCGGTGCGCTCGTTGACGATGTCTTTTTCTTCGAGCCCAGAATCCTTCAGCGCCTGATCCATCGCCAGCCAGGCATAGGCGGCGGTGTCGCCCATGAAGCGGCGCGCCCGCCGGTCGATCAAGGCCTCGAGATCGATCTTGACCGCCCCTTCCACCTGCGAGCGGAAGCCCATATCGCGGTAGACGGGGGAGGCGACGATGCCGGATTTCGCTTCGCGCAGAGAGGTTTCGACCTCCCGGGTGTTGTTGCCGATCGACGAAACAATACCCATACCCGTGACGACGACGCGTCTCATGGCCGGATGTCCTCTGTTACGGTCCGCGAGGGACTGGAATTATGCCGTAGCGGGTTCGTCGCCGAACAGGCCGACGCGAAGATCTTTCGCTTCGTAGATCATCTTGCCGTCGACCTTCATGATGCCGTCAGCGATGCCCATTACCAGCCGGCGCATAATCACGCGCTTGAAGTCGATGGTGTAGCTGATCATCTTGTTGGTCGGCAGCACCATGCCGGAGAACTTCACTTCGCCGACGCCGAGCGCGCGGCCTTTGCCCGAGCCGCCGAGCCAGCCGAGGAAGAAGCCGACCAACTGCCACATCGCATCGAGGCCGAGACACCCGGGCATTACCGGATCGCCTTGGAAATGGCATTTGAAAAACCACAAATCGGGACGCACATCCATTTCCGCCACGATCTCACCTTTGTCGTGCGAGCCGCCGCGCTCTGCGATCCGGATGATGCGATCGAACATCAGCATCGGCGGCATCGGCAGCCGGGCGTTGCCATGACCGAAAAGCTCGCCTTTGGCGCAGGCCAGAAGACCTGCCAAATCGAAGCTAGACTTCCGTTCGGTGATCGCTTTGTCCACTTTTTCCTTATCCTTCAGCACCTTAACCCCCTTTACGCGAATTTGGGGTACCTGCGACGATTTCTACGTTAGAACCATTCTAACGACTGGTGTACAGTCCTATCAAGAATGCCGTCCAAATGTCATAGCCCCGAGGAACGGCAAAGGCGAGTGCAAAAGGATCGAGAATCGTTATGCGTAAAAAAACGCGGGAAAATACAAATGAATCCGCCGTGACGCGTCTGCGCCAAGCCGGTCTCCGGCCGACGCGGCAGCGCAACGAACTTGCCGACCTTCTATTCCGTGACGGAAACCGTCATCTCACCGCAGAGACATTGCACGCCGAAGCCGTCAATCGCGGCATCCGCGTTTCGCTAGCCACCGTGTACAACACGCTGCACCAGTTCACCCATGTCGGGCTGCTTCGCCAGGTGATGGTCGACGCCACGCGCAGCTACTTCGACACCAACACCGTGGAGCATCAGCATTTCTATTACGAGGAAGATGGAACGCTGGCGGACATTCCGGGCTCGGACATCGGCGTTGCAAACGTTCCCGATGCTCCCAATGGCACCAAGGTGTCTCGCGTCGATGTCGTGGTTCGCTTAAGGCGGAACTAGTTACATTAGAATAATTCTAAAGTAATTGACGTACGTCTGTAGGGTCGGTATCTTGATTCTTGCAGTGCGTCGAGTTCGCGCTGCGCCACCAATGAGGAGAAGGCGATGCCGAATCTGAAAGGCAGCAAAACCGCGCAGAATCTCAAGGACGCGTTTGCGGGCGAGAGCCAGGCGAACCGGCGCTATCTCTATTTCGCGCAAAAGGCGGACGTCGAAGGCTACAACGACGTCTCCACCGTGTTCCGCTCCACGGCGGAAGGCGAAACCGGCCACGCGCATGGCCATCTCGAATTCCTGGAAGCGGTGGGCGACCCGGCAACGGGCGAACCGATCGGCGACACCGTGCTCAATCTCAAGGCCTCCATCGTGGGAGAGACGCACGAGTACACCGACATGTATCCGGGCATGGCGAAGACGGCGCGTGCCGAAGGCTTCGACGAGATCGCCGACTGGTTCGAGACCCTCGCAAAGGCGGAAAAGAGCCACGCCGGCCGGTTCCAGAAGGCGCTGGACTCGCTGGGGCGCTGAAAGTCGAATTCCGGAAGATCGAAAGCGGTATAATCTGAATCGGGCGAATGTATCTCGCCCGATCCTACTTTCGTTTGCCGCTAACTCTTCCGGATTCAGGATTCCAAACCATGCGCGAAGGCAGCCTAGAAGCGCCTACCCGTCATCCCATCGCCTGGCGCGACGCGGAATTCTACGACGAGGCCAAGCTCGACGCAGAGCTGCGGCGAGTCTTCGAGATCTGTCACGGCTGCCGGCGCTGCTTCAATCTTTGCGATTCGTTCCCGCGCCTGTTCGACCTGATCGACGCAAGCCCCGACGAAGTCGCCGGCGTGAAATCGGAGGATTTCGCCAGGGTGGTGGAAGCCTGCACGCTGTGCGACATGTGCTTCCTGACCAAGTGCCCCTATGTGCCGCCGCACGCTTTCGATCTCGACTTCCCGCATCTGATGCTGCGCTTCCGCGCCGTGGAGGCGAAGAAGGGCCGCAAGGATTTCACGGCGCGCCAGCTTGCCGAGATGGACCGCAACGGCCGCCTGGCGCGCTTCGCCTCGCCGCTTATCAACTGGGCCGGCAGCAAGAAAAACGGGCTGACCCGTCCGCTGATGGAGAAGACGGCGGGGATCGACCACGATGCCGTGCTGCCGGAGTTTGCCCCGACCACCTTCATTGCAGCCGACAAGCGCCATACCCCCTCCCCTAACAGAGAGGCGCCCGCCTTCGGCAAGCGCAAGGCGGCGCTCTATGCCACCTGCTTCGTCAATTACAACAAGCCGGAGACGGGCTTGGCGGCGCGCGCCGTGCTCAATCATCTGGGCGTCGAGACGCGTGCCGCTTATCCCGGCTGCTGCGGCATGCCGNNGTTCCTGGAACAAGCCGATCTCGAGCGCGTCGCCGCCAACGCGGAAAAAGTCGCGGGGGAACTGGTGAAGCTGATCGACGAAGGCTTCGACATCGTGACGCTGACGGCCTCCTGCGGGCTGATGCTGAAATTCGAATGGCCCCTGATCGTGCCCGACAACGCCGACGTGAAGAAACTGGCTGCGGCGGTCTACGACATCGACGAATACGTCGTCGACATCGCAAAAAAGGAAGGTCTGCCACCCGGCCTGCGGCCGCTGCCGGAAGGCGTCTCGGTGCATATTCCCTGTCATGAACGCGCGCAGGCGATGGGTGCCAAATCCGCCGAGATGCTGAAGCTCATCCCCGATACGCCCATCGATGTGGTGGAGCGCTGCTCGGGCCACGGCGGCACCTTCGGCGTGATGAAGGAGACCCATCCCTCGGCGGTGAAGGTCGGCCGCCCCGTGTTCCGCACGGTGTTGAACGCCGGGCGCGGCCACATCGTATCGAGTTGCCCGCTTGCCGCGGAACACATCGTCGAAAACGTCACCGTCTTGGCGGCGAAGGACGGAAAAGAAGCGCCGGTTCGCGCGGCGGAACATCCCATCGAGATCCTGGCCCGCGCCTACGGGCTCCTGGAGGATTAATGAGCGCCGGCGAACGCAAGATCACACCCGCCGACATCCTGCCGCTTGCGGAGTATGACGCCAAACGCGCCGGGCTGCGTGCTTCGATCATCGCAGCGAAGAAAAACCGGCGCATGGAAGTCGGCCCGTTTGCGACTTTCACTTTCGAGAACTACGACACCATGTGGCTCCAGGTCATGGAGATGCTGCGCATCGAGAAGGGGGGCGAGGCGCAGATCGAAGGCGAGCTGGAAACCTACAATCCGCTGATTCCGCAAGGGAGCGAGTTGATCGCTACCCTGATGCTGGAGATCGTCGATCCTGGAACGCGCGACAGGACGCTGCCCACGCTCGGCGGCATCGAGGAAAGCGTCTTCCTCGAGCTCGGCAGCGAGCGCATCAAGGCGACACCTACCGAATACGGGGACCGCATCACGCCGGACGGCAAGACTTCTTCGGTGCACTGGGTGCGCTTTGTCTTCACGCCCGGGCAGATCGCGCGTTTCCGGCGCGGCGGCGAGAACATCGTCGTCGGGATCGCCCATCCCAATTACGGCCACATGGCTGTCATGCCGGAGGTGGTGCGTGCCGAACTGGCGAAGGATTTCGCATAGAGCGGCGGACCGGAGAATGGATCATGCAAGCACTGATGGTCATCGACGTACAGCAGGCCATGTTTGCTTTGGACCCGAAGCCGCATGACGGCGAAGCGGTCGTCACACGCATTGCCGAGTTGCTCTCACGGGCACGTGCGGCAAGCGTGCCGATCTTCTACGTGCAGCACGACGGCGGCCCCGGCAACGCTTTCGACAAGAACGGAGCGGGCTTCGCCTTCCGTCCGGAGATCGCCCCGTGCCGGGGCGACAGTGTCACCGTCAAGCGGCGCTGCAATTCCTTCCAGGACACGGATCTCGACGCCAAGCTGCGCGCCGCCGACATCGACCGGCTTGTCGTCTGCGGCATGCAGACCGAGTATTGCGTCGATACCGCCGTTCGGGCCGCCGTGGAGCGCGGCTACAAAGTCACTGTGGCTTCGGACGCCCACACGACTTTCGACAGCAAAGTTTTGCCGGCGGAAAACATCAGAGCACATCACAACGAGACCTGGAACGGCAGCTTCGCTGCTCTCAAGCCCGCTGCGGACGTCGCGTTCGGATAGCTACAACTTCACCCGGCCCGAGACTATGTCGGCATAGACCTCGTGCGTCAGTGGCTTGTACTGCGCCTCCGCCGGATCGAACCAATAGAGCGGATCGTCGATCACGTTCGGATCGAAGCCTTCTTTCACCAGATCGGCCTTCTTCAATTTGAACGTACCGGTGATTTCCATTTGGGGCCGGAGCCTCAAGAACAAGGGGCGCGCAAAAGCGGGCAGCTCGATCCTGTCCGCCAGGGTCGCGGGATCGAAATCCGGTTTCGTCACCAGCGCCGCCATGCCGGCGCGCCCGTCACAGCCCGGCACGATGACGCCGTAGACGTTGACTTCCTCGATCTCCGGCACGACGCACAGCGCCTCAGTCACTTCACTGGTCGCCACGTTCTCGCCCTTCCAGCGGAAGGTGTCGCCGATACGGTCGACGAAATAGAAATAGCCGTGCTTGTCCTGGCGCAACAGATCGCCGGTACGGAACCAGATGTCGCCCTTCTTGAAAACATCGCGCAGGATTTTCTTTTGTGAATCGGCGGAGGCGGTGTAGCCCTCGAAGGCGCGGCCGGCCCGTTCCGAAATGCCGCCGATCGCCTCGCCCGCTTCGCCGGGCTCGCATTCGATGCAGAAGCCGTCGAGACCGCGGATGGGGATCTCCTGAGAGATGTCGAAGCACACCAGCCGCGTCGGGAAGATGCGGCGCATATAGCGCGGCAGCCGCCCCACCGCCCCGACCACGTTGTCGTAATTGAGCATCGACACATTGCCTTCGGTGGCGCCGTAGAATTCGACGATGCGCGGGATGCGGAAGCGCTTCTGGAACGCCGGCCAGATCTCGGGCCGCAGGCCGTTGCCGGTGGCGCCGCGCAGGCAATGCTCGCCGTCGCGCGGATCGGGCGGGCAGTTGTTGAGATAGCGGCACAGCTCTCCGATATAGGCGAAGTAGGTCGCGCGGTAGCGGCGGCAATCGTCCCAGAATTCGCGTGCCGAGAACTTGCGCTTGATGATGAGCGCGCCGCCCGCCGCCAGCGCCATGCCGACGGCGCAGACCCCGCCCGTCGCATGGTAGAGCGGCAGCGAGATGTAAGTGCGGTCCCTGGGGCCCGTCTTCAGCGCGCCGCCAAAACCGCACATCATGAACATCATGCGGAAATGGCTGAAATTGGCCGCCTTGGGCAGCCCCGTCGTACCCGAGGTGTAGATGTAGAAGGCGGTGTCCTTGGCCAGAAGTCCCTGGCGCACGCTTTTGTCCACAGGCGCGGGCGAGGCCTTGGCAAGGGCGGCGTCGAGATCGCGCGAGGCGCCCGCGGTGCCGCCGAGCGTCCAGACGGCCGGCATGGGATCGGGCGCGGCCTCGGCGAGGTTTTCGCACAGATCGGCGCCCACGATGGCGAGTCTCGCCTTGGCGATGGTGATCGAATGGGCGAGCGGAGTGCCTTTGAGATTGATGTTGATGAGGGCCACGACGGCGCCGAGCTTCAAGAGGCCGAGCCAGGCCATCAGATATTCGGGACAATTCTCGAGAATGAGCGCGACCACGTCGCCGCGCTTGATGCCTTCACCCATCGCCCAGCGAGCGAAGCGGTTGGCGCCTTCGTCGAGGGCGCGGTACGAGATGATGCGGTCTTGATAATAAATCGCCGGCGCGTCGGGGGTCTTCGCTGCGTATTCCTCGACGATATCGACGAAGGTGTGCGTTCCATCTCGCTTGATGCGGCGCAGACGCCAGAAGGTTCGCGCCACGGAGGTGATGTAGGTATATTCGCGCGAAAGGGCTTCGAACATGTTCGGATAAACACCCCAGATGGTTCAAGGATAGGGGCTAGATGCGCGTCAAGGCAAACGAAACGCTCGATCTGAAGGGCCTTAAATGCCCCTTGCCTGCCCTTCTGGCAAAGCGCGCTCTCAAACATGCCGCGCAGGGAAGCATCCTCGAGGTCGTCTCGGACGACCCGCTCGCCGGAATCGACGTGCCGCACATGTGCCGGAGCGAGAACTTCGAAGTTCTACGTCAGATTCGCGACGGCAATGTCGTGCGGCTGTGGCTGCGACGTCCCTAAGGTTTAGCGGCGGGGTAAGCCAGGGGTCCGATGTGGTCCAGGACTTCCTGCGCGTTGATCGCCCGCGCTTCGCTCTTGGCCTGATCGTCCGTGAGAAGCACGATTTCCGCGTAGGCCTCGTAACGCGTCTCCGGGAAGCTGTCCGCTCTGCCGCCCATCGGCTCGTAAGGCCAGCTGTGCCAGTACCAGCCGTAGCCCGGCCAACCCGGCCAGCCGACGAAATCGCTGTGATAGATCGTCTTCGCCTTGGTATCGCGGGTGTCGAACAGGAAATGGCGATACCCCGCCTTCAGTGCGACTTCCGCCGAGCGCAGCAAAAGATAGCTCTCGACCGTTTCGCGGCGCGTGGCCAAATTGCCCGTGAAGGTCACGCGATAGCGGTTGCCCGCCAACTGCTCATCACTGTAGCCGGTGCCGCTCGTCCCGGCGCGCGGGTGGTAGGGCGCCGCAGTTTCACATCCCGCCAGAAGCACGAAAGCGGCCGCCACGACGGACAGACGCAGACCGATGGAATTGGACATCGCAAGCCTCCCGATTATTCCCGGACCTTCCGGCCGTATTCTGTTCCCAAACCCGCCCCGACGTGAGTCAAGACCTCGCATATTGGGACAAGATTCTACTTGATAACTGACTGGTCAGTTATTAAAGTGATACCATGAGCGTTCCACACGAGAAACCGGCCAGAAGCTGGAGCCGGCGCAAGCAGGCCCGCCCCGGGGAAATCCTGGACGCGGCCCTGACCGTGTTCGCCGAGAAGGGCTTTGCCGCCGCCCGCATGGAAGACATCGCCGCCAGGGCGGGCGTCACCAAGGGCACGATCTATCTCTACTTTCCGAGCAAGGAAGAGGTCTTCAAATCGCTGGCGCGCAAACATGTTGGCGACACACTGGTCAATGCCGCCGAACAGGCACGCCAATACGAAGGCTCGGTCCGCGAATTCCTGACCATATTGCTGACGGTCGTCGGCAACAAGATCCAGCATGGCGAAGTGGCCGTGCTGCCCAAGATCATCATTGCGGAAAGCGGCAACTTCCCGGAGCTCGCGCGCTTCTGGCGCACCGAAGTAATCGACAAGGCGCTGGGAATGCTCACCGGCGTGATCGCCAAGGGGATCGAACGCGGAGAGGTACGCCAAGTGCCGGCTGAATATGTGGCGCGGCTCTGCGTAGCGCCGGTCGTCATGTCGATCATATGGCGCACCGTCATCGCGCCCACCGACGCCGTTCCGTTCGACTACCAAAAATTTCTTTCCCTTCATCTCGACGTCTTGCTGAAGGGCCTGGAGCCCGAAGGACGCAAACCATGAGACTGACCCATTTGACCGTCGTGCTGGCTCTTGCCCTGGCGGGTTGTTCCGACGGCCATGAAGGCGCCTGGCTCGGTTATGCCGAGGGCGACAACGCCTTCATCGCGGCACCGCTCTCGGGCTGGATCACGGACGTCAAGGTCCAGCGCGGCGACCTGGTCAAGAAGGGCGATCTGCTCTTCGCGCTCGACGACACGAGCCAGACCGCGGCGCGCGATTCTGCGCTTGCCGCCATCGCCCAGGCCGAAGGACAACTGGGGCAGGCACAAGCTAATCTCGATCTCGCGCAAAAGCAGTTGGCGCGGCAGGAAGGCTTGCTGCGGGCCGCCGCCACCTCGAAGCAGATCTACGACCAGGCGAAGTCGGCCTATGACGCGGCGCTGGCGCAGGTGGCGCAGATCAAGGCCGCCGAAAACCAGGCGCACGCTGCGCTTGCCAACGCCGGATACCAGCTTTCGCAGCGTGCGGTCGTGTCTTTGACCTCCGGCCGTGTGCAGGACGTCTATTTCCGCACCGGCGAATACGTGCCCGCAATGACGCCGGTCGTTTCGGTGCTGCCGCCGGAGAACGTCTATGTCCGATTCTTCGTGCCGGAGGATCAATTCTCGAAAATCCGTCTGGGGCAGAAGGTGAAAATCCATTGCGACGGCTGCGCCGACAATATCGTGGCGACCATCGCTTTCATCGCCAGCAAGGAAGAGTTCACTCCGCCCGTCATCTTCTCCAACCAGAGCCGCAAGCAGCTTGTCTTCAAGGTCGAGGCGCGCGCACCCGGCGGCCTCAAGCTCAATCCCGGCCAGCCAGTGGACGTGGACCCGCTGTGAGCGAAGAACGCTACGCCATCGACGTTCGCGGGCTGACCAAGCGCTTCGGCAAGAAGGTCGCGGTCAACGGCATCGACATCGCCGTGCCGGAAGGACAGGTGTGGGGATTCCTCGGACCGAACGGCTCGGGCAAGACGACCACAATCCGCATGCTGTGCGGTCTACTCAATGCCGACGCGGGCGAAGGGACCTGTCTCGGCTACGATTTCCGCACGCAATCCGAACAGATCAAGCTCGAAACCGGCTACATGACCCAGAAGTTCAGCTTCTGGGAGGACCTGTCGATCCGGGAGAATCTCGATTTCGTCGCGCGCCTCTACCAATTGCCCAAACGGCACGCCCTGGTCGATCGGACGCTGGAAAAGCTTGGACTGAAACAGCGCCAACATCAGCTCGCGGGCGATCTTTCGGGAGGCTGGAAACAACGCATGGCGCTTGCCGCCTGCACCCTGCATTCGCCCAAACTGCTGCTGCTGGACGAACCCACCGCCGGTGTCGATCCCAAGGCACGGCGCGATTTCTGGGACGAGATTCACAATCTGGCGAGTACGGGCATAACCGTGCTGGTCAGCACGCATTACATGGACGAAGCGGAACGCTGCGACCGCATCGTCTATATCAGCGTCGGCAATATCGTAGCGCGCGGCACGGTCGCCGAGATCATCGAACAATCGAAACTGATCACTTTTACGATCGAGGGCGAGGCCGCCCGTCCGCTCGCAGAGCGGCTGCGCGGCCTTCCCGGCGTCGTCTTCGTCACCTTTTTCGGCGCGGTCCTGCATGTCTCGGGCTACGACCGCGCCAAGCTGGACACAGCGCTCGCGCCCTACCGCAGCGATCCGCATCTGGTGATCCGCGAGACGACGCCGACGCTCGAAGACGTGTTCATCGAGCTGCAGGAAACCAACGGCGAGGGCAACTCATGAACGGGAGTTTCTCGCTCGCCCGCATTTCCGCCATGCTGGGCAAAGAATTCATCCAGATGAAGCGCGACCGGCTGACTCTGGCTATGCTGGTCGGCATTCCGCTGATGCAGCTTTTCCTGTTCGGCTACGCCATCAACATGGTGCCGCGGCATCTGGCAACCGTGGTATCGATCTCCGATCCGGGCATGTTTACGGATTCGATCCTCGCCGCGCTTTCCGAATCCAGCTATTTCGACGTTGTGAAGGCGACGAATTCGCCGGTGGAGGCCCGCCGCATGCTGGCCGATGGGCGCGCTTCTTTCGTCGTCAACATCCCGGCTAATTTCTCTCGCGATCTGGTGCGCGGCGCACACCCCTCGCTGCTGGTGGAAGCCGACGCCACCGATCCTGCCGCTGGCTCCTACGCGCTCGCCGCCCTTCCCACCCTCGTCAACACCGCACTGCGCGACGACCTGACGGGACCTTTGGCGGCGCGCGCGGCCCAGACCCCGGCGTTCAACGTCGTGGTTCATCAACTCTACAATCCGGAGAACAACACCCAGTACAACATCGTACCGGGCCTCTTGGGCGTGATCCTCACCATGACGATGGTGATGGCGACCTCCATTGCCCTGACACGCGAGCGCGAGCGGGGCACCTACGAGAACCTGCTGGCGATGCCGACGCGTCCGGTGGAAATCATGATCGGCAAGATCGTGCCCAACATTTTCGTCGGCGCAATCCAGAGCGCGCTCATCCTGTCCGTCGCCAAATATGTGTTCGGCGTGCCGATGATCGGCTCGTTCGTGCTGCTGTCCGCGACGGCCATGATCTACATCACGGCACTCCTCGCGGTGGGCTATACCATCTCCACCGTCGCCCAGAACCAGATGCAGGCGATGCAGATGACGTTTTTCGTTTTCCTGCCATCGATCATGCTCTCCGGGTTCATCTTCCCGTTCCGCGGCATGCCCGTTTGGGCGCAGTGGATCGGCGAGGTCATGCCGATCACACACTTCCTGCGAATCGTCAGAGGCATCCTGCTCAAGGGCAACGGCCCGGCCGAAGTGTGGTCGGATGTTTGGCCGATGATTCTCTTTTTGTTCGCCGCCGGAACCATTGCCGTGCGCAGGTTCAGGCGCACGCTGGATTAGAATATTGCGTCCCGCATGCTGCGGTTTGCCGCAGAAGCACCATTAAGGACATAAGTGCGGGTCCCATGCGAGCCGTTATCATGGGGATACAAAGCATGGGCTGGCGACAACCCTTGCGAATACTTAAAGTGCGTAACAGATTTGCCACGCTCGAACGGGCGCACGCCAGTCCGCCGGTCAGGCGGCCACGGAAGGTAATGGGAACGGTCGGTCCGCATGTCAGACATGTCGGTGATTCTGCAATGCGGGCTAGCCAGCGTGCTGCTGCTGCTTGCCCTGCTCTCCGCCCAACTTGTGGTGCTGGCTTATTTCCGGCTCTTCCGTCCGCCGCAGACCCTGCGCCGGCCGCAGCTGCCGGATGAAGTTCTTCCTAACGTTCTCGTGCAATGTCCCGTGCGCGACGAAGGCGCCTTGGCGCTTCGCGTCGCCGCCGCCGCTTCCCGTCTCGATTGGCCCCGCGACAAACTCGAAATCCAGATTCTCGACGACGGCAGCGCCGAATACCACGAAGACCTGAAGCGCGCCGTCATGCAGGCGGTTGCGGAAGGCGTGCGCGTGAGTGTGCTGCGCCGCGGAGAACGCGCCGGTTTCAAAGCGGGCAATCTCGCCTTCGGACTGAAGCACTCGGAGGCGCCCTTCGTGGCGGTGTTCGATGCCGACTTCATGCCGGCGCCCGATTTCCTGCGCCGCACGGTTCCCGCGCTGATCGCCGATTCCGGACTTTGCTTCGTGCAGGCCCGCTGGGGCCATGCCAACCGCGAGCGGAACTGGCTGACGCGCGCCCAGGGCATGTTGCTGGACGCCCATTTCGCCGTCGAGCAGGAAGCGCGTTCGCGGGCCGGTTTGCCGATTTCCTTCAACGGTACCGCAGGCATATGGCGCCGCGAGGCCATCGAGAACGCCGGTGGCTGGAGTGGCGACACGCTGACCGAGGACCTCGATCTTTCGATGCGCTGTGTAATGAAGGGCTGGCGGGGAGCTTTCCTGGCCGATGTGGAGGTTCCCGGCGAGCTTCCCGAAACGGCCGCGGCCTGGCGGTCGCAGCAGGCGCGCTGGACCAAAGGCCATGCGCAATGTGCGCGCAAGCTTCTGCCGCTAATCTGGGCCAGCCGGATGCCGCTTTGGCTCAAGGCGGCGATGACGCTGCAAATGTGCCAGTTCGCCTTCTACACCCTCGCCTTTTTGAGCGCCGTCATCAGCCTGACGCTGATGTATATGGGCGCCGTCTATCTCCAGGCCGTGGCGATGCTGGGCCTCGGCGTCACGGCGTTCGGTCTTTCGGGCAGCCTCGGTTATTTGTGGCTGGGTCAGAAACTTCTGGGCCGCGATCGCGTCATCGGCCTGCACCGCTCGCTCCTGCTCGCCATGGTCTTTCCGAGCGGCCTGGTGCTGTCGAATGCGCGCGCCACTTACGAGGCCTTCTTCTCCACCGAGATGTCGTTCAACCGCACTTTGCGCGCGGGGGAGCGTTATGTCGGGACTTGGCGCGGCGGGCCCGAGCTGATTGCGGGGCTTCTGCTACCCGTCTTCGCCTTCGCAGAACAGGCTTGGAGCGCGCCGTTCTTCGCCTTCGCAGTGGCCGGGCTGATCTCCATCGGAGCGATGGGATTTTCCGGGGGCGCCCCACAGGACGTCCGCGCCCGGCGGCGCATCATGCCGGGCGACCGATAATTCAAATTTTATGCAAAGTGGATTCGATCAAATCCGAACTTTTCGGATAACCTCGCCTTGGAGTGTGCTTGCTACAGTCGCCTCAACGGCTGCCGCTGTTGGAGCGGTGAAGCGGGGACTGGTCATGGTGGAGTCTATCGTTCGTCTCGCGGCGGCGGCCGCTCTCTCCGCGATTCTAGCCGGATGCGCCGGCGCGCCGGATCGCCCGTTCTATCCCGATGCCGACAGGACCGAAGCCGACAGGACCGAAGCGGATTCGCCGCTGCAATGCGTTCCCTATGCGCGCGAGCAGGCACATGTCGCCATCTACGGCGATGCCTACACCTGGTGGGACAAGGCGGCGGGGCGCTATGCCCGCTCTCCGTTGCCCCGCGAAGGGGCGGTCATGGTCCTTTTCGGCTACGCCGGACCCAATCGCGCCCATCTCGCCGTGGTGCGAAAGATCGTCGGCGAGCGTGAACTCCGCATCGACCATGCCAATTGGCTCGACGACGGTGCGGTCTACGTCGACGATCCGGTCGAGGACGTGAGCGCCGAGGGCGATTGGAGCCGGGTCCGCGTCTTCAACATCAGGATGGGCACCTGGGGGACGCGGATTTACCCCGTTCAGGGCTTCATCGGGCCGGACCAGGATACCGAGACCATGCAGCTGGCTCAAAACCCGCCTGCGGACGCCCAGCCGGACGACCCGATAGCCGCACTCATCGCCGGCGATCAGGACCTTTCCGAGGACGATAATTGAGATTGGTCAAAAGCTTGGCGTTTTCTTGCGCCAATCTACCTCTACCCTCTTTGTAGCCAGCGCGATGCAGACTATGGTCCGCGCCTTCGCGGGGGGTGCCACCCTCTCGAAGGACGTTCCCGTGGACGCCCTAACGGCAGGCCCGGATGAGTTTTCACAGCAATCGGCCGTGAACGACACAAACACCCCCGACGAGGCTCTCGCAGCCGACGACCCGCTTGAGGCCGCCCAGGTTGCGACGCCTCGCGCCCCGGAGGCGAAGACGCTCGGCCGCAAGGCCTTTCTCACGCTGGCCGCCTTGGGTGTGGTGTTCGGCGACATCGGCACCNNATCGGCACCAGCCCGCTCTACGCCTTGCGCCAGTCGGCGCTCGCCGCGGGCCACCATGTGCCGCTGCAATCCGCGATTTTCGGCGTCGTTTCGCTGATCGTGTGGTCGCTCGTCATCATCGTGACGATCAAATACGTGATCTTCATCATGCGCGCCGACAACGACGGCGAAGGCGGCGAGCTGGCGCTGGCTTCGCTGGCGCATCGCGTGCAGGGGCTCGACCGGCGCGTCAAGCTTGCCATCGGCACCGCCGCCATTCTCGGCCTGTCGCTGTTCTTCGGCGACGGGATGCTGACGCCGGCCATCACGGTCCTCAGTGCCGTGGAAGGCCTGAGTGCCGGCAGCAAGATATTCCATCCGGTGGTGCTGCCGCTGGCGCTCGCCATCCTGATCGGTCTCTTCGCACTTCAGTCGCGCGGTACCGCGCGTGTCGGCAAGCTGTTCGGGCCCGTGATGGTCGTGTGGTTCGTGGTGTTGGGAGTCCTTGGGTTCGTTTCGATCCTCCACACCCCGAAGATTTTGGGGGCGCTCAGTCCGTATTACGGATTGATGCTGTTCGTACGCGAGCCCTGGACGGCATTCGTCGCTCTCGGCTCGATCGTGCTGGCGGTCACCGGCTGCGAAGCGCTCTACGCCGACATGGGACATTTCGGCAAAGGACCGATTCGCACGGCTTGGCTCGGTTTTGTATTTCCCGCCCTGCTGCTGAATTACTTCGGACAGGGCGCCGCGCTTCTACGAACGCCGAACCTGGCACCCGTGGCTTTCTATGCCGTCGCGCCGTCCTGGGCCCATTATCCGATGGTGCTGCTCGCGACCATCGCATCGATCATCGCCTCGCAGGCGGTGATCTCCGGTGTTTTCTCGATAACCAAGCAAGCAGTGCAGCTCGGCATGCTGCCCCGCATGGAAATCCGCCACACCTCGGCCACGGAGTACGGCCAGATCTACGTGCCGCGGATGAACGCCGTGCTCTGCATCGGCGTCGTGCTCATTGTGCTGATCTTCAAGAGCTCGAATTCCCTGGCCGCCGCCTATGGCATCGCGGTCACCGGCGAGATGTTCATTTCGACGATGCTGGTGGGCATCGTCGCCGTCAGGCTGTGGCGGTGGAAACCCTACATCGTGATCCCGGTGTTCGGATTGCTGGGGCTGATCGACCTCTGCTTCTTCTCATCGAACGCACTGAAGATCGTGGAGGGCGGCTGGCTTCCGCTGTTCATTGCGGCCAGCGTCTATCTCATCATGGAGACCTGGCGGCTGGGACGGCGCGTGCAGCTCGATCGCATCCGCACCGAATCCATGCCGATGCATCTACTCATCGAACGCGCCGAACGCACGCCGATGCGCGTCGCCGGGACGGCCGTTTTCCTGACCGCGCGCGCCGATGCGGTGCCCGGCGCGCTGCTGCACAATCTGAAGCATAACAAGGTGCTGCACGAGCGCGTTCTCATCACCCAGGTTATCGTCGCCGACACGCCTTTCGTGCCGCAGGATAAACACATCGAGGTCGAGAAGCTCGGCAAAGGATTCCATGCCGTGCGCATCCACCACGGCTTTTTCGAGACCCCCGATGTGCCGCGCGCCTTGAGCGAGGCGCGCGCCCACGGGCTTGCCATCGATCCCGACACCACCACTTTCTTCATCGGACGCGAGATGCTGGTGCCTGCCGAACATCCCGTGCTCGGCCGCTGGCGCACTTGGCTCTACATCCAGCTGGCGTCGAACGCGCTGTCGCCGGCGCGGTTCTACCACCTGCCGCCGAACCGGGTGGTGGAGCTGGGAACCCAAGTCACGATCTGATTAATCGAGTACGTAGACCAGCGCCTTGAGATAGGCGCTTTCCGGCAGCATCGGATGAACGGGATGATCGGGACCGGCGCCCGCCTGACGGATCAGCCGTGCCGTGCGGCCGGCCCGCGCAATACCGGTGGCGCATTCCGCTGCAAAACGATCCGGGCCGATGTTGTGCGAGCACGAGGCGAGAAAAACGAAACCGTTCTTCGCCGTCGCTCCTGCCGCCAGCCGCGCCAGTTTGCGGTAGGCCTTGGCGCCGGTCTCGAGATCCTTCTTCGCCTTCACGAACGGCGGCGGATCGGCGATCACGATGTCGAAGCTCTCGTGTGCGGCTCCAAGCCGTTCCAGTTCCTCGAACACGTCGGCCTTGACGAATTTGCAGGAGAGACTACCCGCGGCGGCAGACGCCTCGGCCAGCGCCAGGGCCGGGGCGGAACTGTCCAGGCCTGCGGCTTCCGCCGCTCCGGCGCGTGCGGCGGCGAGCGCGAAGCCGCCCGTGTGGCAATAGGCATCGAGCACCGATTTGCCGCGCGCCAGCTTGGCTATGAAAGCGCGGTTGTCGCGCTGGTCGTAGTACCAGCCCGTCTTCTGCCCGCCTGCGACGTCGGCGAAGTAGCGCACGCCGTTTTCTTCCACCGCGATGCGCCCGGCTTCACCCTTAGCCGTCTTGACGTATGAATCGAGGCCTTCCAGCGCGCGTGCCGGTGCATCGGCGCGCAGGATCACATCGCGCGGCGCGACCGCACGATCCAGCGCTTCGAGCACCGCCGCTTGCAGCGCCTCCATGCCGGCCGTGGTGATCTGGACGACACAGGTTTCGGCAAAGCGGTCGACAACCAAGCCCGGCAGGCCGTCGCCTTCCGAATGGACGAGACGGTAATACGGCGTCTCGAACAGTCGTTCCCGCAGCGCCAGCGCGCGCTTCAACTTAACGGCAAGAAACTCTGCATCGACCGTCGCGTCTGCGGCGCCGTCGATCAGGCGTACCGCAATCAGGCTCTTGCCGTTGAAGAACCCTGTGCCGAAGGCGCGTCCGTCGTCGCCCACGACATTGACGAGCGTGCCGGGCGGCAGCGCGGGCATCTCGATCTCGTTCGAGAACAGCCAGGGTGCGCCTGCGCGGGCACGCCGGCCTTCGCGGCTCTTCACATGGATCGTGGGGTAAAGGCTCATGGCCCGCTCCGTATGCAGGCTATTTCTTCAGCCGGATGCCGCGGCCGCCTTCGGAGGATGCCGCCCCTTCGTTGATCAAAACGATTCCCTTCGTCTCCAGCGCGGCGATGAGTTTCATCAGGGAATCGACATTGCCGCGAATCACGCCATCGCTCGCCTCCATGCGCTGGATGGTAGGCACGGACAGGCCGGCTATTTCGGCCAATTCGCGCTGGTCGATACCGACAAGCGCCCTGGCGGCTCTAAGCTGTGCTGCTGTAATCATGAATCCGCCTTGGGCCGGCAAGCCCGAATTGCATTTTCCACATGGCAAGCATTCTTAATTTGGTGTCACAAGCAAGAAAAGATGTACCAAACATCAACTCTCTTGCTTTAGAATAAGTGCGGCCAAGATTGATCGTAGGGCATGTTTCACATGCGGTCATCAAGAAATCCAGGATTTGACGTCCGCTCCTGGCGGGACAATACGGCACGCCCGCTTGCGGTTGCGGCCCGGCTTGCGCGCGAGCTGGCAGCAGCCGAACGCCTGCCGATCCTGGCCGCGTCGGTCGGCGATGGCGAGCGATGGCATGCCGAGACCATCCTGAAGACGGTGCCGGTCTGCGGGACGCGGGACGGCACCCGCGAACGCGTTCCGGCAAGGGTCGACTTGCGGCTCGATCCGGAAGCGCAGAGCCTCGCGGCGGGCGAGACTGTGTGGAGCGATCTTGCGGTGGAGCGTGAGGACTTCGTGCGCTACGTGGCCTGGCTGCGCAGCGTCTGGTGAAACATTCTCCCATATCTTCGTGAACGCGATCGCAGCCCGACTTCATGTGACCGGCCGAATCGTCAGAGAACCTGTGGGCAAAGCGCGCGACACCTTCCCCTTGCGGCCCGTTGTCTATGGAATATTCTGCGGCCGCCGGTACAGTAACCGGTGTCATAGTTTGAAGGTCTTCTCCCTTCACATGCGCGCCAAAGAAGAAAGGAACCGGGCCGTCCGCCCCGATAAGTGAATCCTCATAACAAGCCACCTGATTCCGCAAGGATTCAAACGAAAACTCCTGTCGGCGAGCGCGACCGCAGCCGCAAGCGGTCGACGATCAACGACATCGCGCGTATGGCGAACGTCTCGAAAAAAACCGTATCGCGCGTCATCAACAATTCGCCCTTCGTGAAGGAGGAGACGCGGCTCAAGGTCAGCGCCATCATCAGCGAAGTCGGATTCGAGCCCGATCCGCAGGCGCGGGGCCTCGCCTTCCGGCGCTCGTTCCTGGTCGGCATGATCTACGACAATCCCACGCCGCAATACATCGTGGATCTGCAGCAGGGCATTCTGGATGCCATGCGCAACACCAGTTATGGGCTTCTGGTCCATCCCTGCGATCGTTCCAGCCCGACCTTTTTGCGCGACATGCACAGTTTCGTCGAGCGCCGGAAGCTGTTCGGTGTCATCCTGACGCCGTCGATCTCGGAGGACGACCGGCTGGTCCGTCTGCTCCAGGAATTCGACTGTCCTTATATCCGCGTCGCTTCGGTGCTGCTCGACAATCCCGAAACGATGGTCGTGACCCATGACTGCATGGGCGCCGCGGAAGCGGCGCGCCACCTTGCCGAGATCGGACACGAGCGGATCGCCTATATCTCAGGTCCGCCGACTTTCCGTTCTGCCCACGAGCGGCGGCGCGGCTTCCGTGAAGCGCTCACCCAAAGCGGACTGAAGCTGAGGCCCAGCTACGACCGCGAAGGAGCTTATACCTTCGACAGCGGTATCGAGGCCGCCCGCGAGCTTCTTACGCTCAAGCTGCCGCCGACCGCCATCTTCGCCGGCAACGATGAAATGGCAGCCGGAGTCTACAAAGTGGCGCATGCCATGGGCCTCGACATTCCCAGGGAGTTGTCGGTGGTAGGCTATGACGACAGCGCCACGGCGGCGCGTTTGTGGCCGGTGCTTACTTCGGTGCGTCTGCCGGTGCGCGACATGGGACGCCTGGCGACAGAAAAGCTGTTCGGCCTGAAGGAAAAAAAGCACTCCGGCGAAGACATGGTGACGGATATCTTCCCGAAATTGATGATCCGCGAATCCACGGCACCTCCGGTTTCATAAGCCGGTTGCGAAAAGAGTGCTGCCGGCGTATGACACCGGTTACCATAAACAGTTTTCTACAGCCGGAAAGGCGTTGCGACGTGTACAAAAAGACCATCTATGCGACCGCGCCAGACAGTATGCTGGCAGCCACCAACCAGACCCTGCGGGACCGTTACGTGATCGACGGCCTATTCGCGGCCGACGATATCACCCTCACCTATGCCCATTACGAGCGGTTCGTGATCGGCGGCGTCGCGCCCGTGAAGAAAGCCGTGAAGCTGCCGCGGCAGAGCGAGCCCGAATCCGCCAAGGGCAAACCGTTCCTCGAGCGCCGCGAACTCGGCCTCGTTAATGTCGGCAAGGGTCCGGGCCAAGTGACGGTGGACGGCAAACGCTACGAGCTTCAGCCGCGCGATGGTTTATATGTGCCGATGGGAAGCGCAGATGTCGTCTTCGAATCGGCCAATGCCGCCAAACCTGCAAAATACTATCTCGTTTCCACGCCCGCGCATCTGCGCACGGAGACCGTGAAGATCTCCATCGACAAGGCCGTGCCGCTGGAGCGGGGAGCTCTGGCGACCTCCAACGAGCGGACAATCTACCAGTACATCGTTCCGGCAACCTGCAAGACGGCGCAGCTGCTGATGGGCGTCACCTTCCTGAAGACCGGTAGTGTCTGGAACACCATGCCGCCGCATCTGCACGACCGTCGCTGCGAGGCGTATTTCTACTTCGATCTCAAGCCCGAGGATCGCGTCTTCCACTTCATGGGCGAGCCGGCGGCCATGCGTCACCTGGTGATGAACAACGAGGAGGCTGTGCTGTCCCCGCCCTGGTCGATCCATATGGGCGCAGGGACCAGCAATTACGGCTTCATCTGGGCGATGGGCGGCGAGAATCTCGACTACACAGACATGAAGGTGCTTGATATCTGCCAGCTCAAATAGAGGCGGCCATGAACAATCCGTTCAGTCTTGCAGGCAAAACGGCGCTGGTCACCGGCGCCAACACGGGTCTCGGCCAGGGCATCGCGGTGGCGCTAGCCGAGGCGGGCGCCGACATTGCGGTGGCGGGCTTCGTGCCCCCGACCGAAACCGAATCCTTGATTAAGAAGACCGGTCGACGCTTCGTGAATATCGACGCCAATCTGATGACGCTGCAGCCGATCCCGCGCATCTTCGACGAAGTGCTGAAGGGCCTTGGCCGCCTCGACATCCTGGTCAACAACGCCGGCATGATCCGCCGCGCCGATTCGCTGGATTTCAGCGAAAAAGACTGGGACGAGGTGATGAACGTCAACCTCAAGTCGCTGTTTTTCATGTGCCAGGCCGCGGGTCGCGTGTTCGTCAAACAGGGCGGCGGCAAGATCATCAACATCGCCTCGATGCTGTCCTTCCAGGGCGGCATCCGCGTGCCGTCCTACACTGCGTCGAAGAGCGGCGTGGCGGGTATCACGCGTCTCTTGGCCAACGAATGGGCGGCCAAGAACATCAACGTCAACGCCATCGCGCCGGGCTACATGGCGACCGACAATACGGCGCTGCTCCGCCGGGACGAGGCTCGCAGCAAGGAGATCCTGGGACGCATCCCAGCGGGACGCTGGGGCGTGCCTTCGGACATCGGCGGCACAGCGGTGTTCCTGGCTTCGTGTGCGGCAGACTACCTGCACGGAGCCATCATTCCGGTGGACGGCGGCTGGCTGGCGCGCTGATGCTTCGGCAAGCTCAGCATGAGGGGCTGACATCGCCCTCACCCTGAGCCTGTCGAAGGGTCAAGTTCCCTGTTGGATGAAAGGCACCGTCTCGAACAGGCGACGTTGTTCGCCGCGCGGGTCGTTTTCCGCATGCGGCGGCAGGTCGAAAACCATCGTCTCGCGCTTTTCCAGCGTGTAGGGCTTCCAGGCGGGTAGCGTGTTGTGGTTCGGGTTCCCCGTCTTGGCGAAGGCGATGAAGGCCTCGCTGACGAGTGCCGCCGCGGCCCGCGCTTTTTCTCCGTCGCCTGTGATCGCCCCTTGCTTATCCGTGTTGTCGAAAGCGAGAGGGATGTCGGTCATGTGCTGGGCGCGGCGCTTGTCGTCCGGACAAGGCCAATCGAGCTGATAGACATAAGCGGGCGTGCCGGCGGCGGCGCGCAGCTCCGCCTCGACGATCGCCGCCCGCCAGGAGCGCGAGGCGGTCGTCGCCAGGAAGAACAGGTCCGTGGGCGAGATGCCCGGGAACCATGACTTGTATTTCTCGATGACCACAGACGGCAGGATGTCCACCCGCATATTGGCGGCCAGGCGCGCCGGCAACTCGTCCCAGGAGAGGGTGTAGATTCCCGGATCGGTGATGAAGGCCCGCGTTTCGTCGTGCGTGTTGCCGATCATCATCGGGATTAAGGCCGATTGGGCGGGCGCATCGGGATAGAACGGATGGCGCGTCAGAGAGCGGAAATCCAGCACCGGCCCGAAGTAGAGACTGCCCGAACCGATGATCGGATCGGCCGTTCTCAGGGCTTCAACCAGCTCTTCCGTGGATTTCTGTTTCAGGGCATCGAGATCGTTCCTAGCGACACCCAGCGCCGAAAGATAAGCCTCGGCGCGCTGGGCGGCGTGCAGCGGCCCCGAAGCCGTGAGCTGCTGACCGCTCATAGTGGCGGCGCGGTGGAAGAGGCCGCGGGCGCTCGGCATGGCCATCATGGTGGCGATCTTGGCGCCGCCGCCGGATTGGCCGAACACCATGACCGAGTACGGGTCGCCGCCGAATTCCGCGATGTTGTCGCGCACCCATTCGAGCGCCAGCACGAGGTCGAGCTGCCCGGCATTTCCAGAATCGGCGAAGGCGCCGTCGAACATGCCGAGATAGAGATAGCCGAAGGCGTTCAGGCGGTGATTGAGCGTGACGACGACGACATTGCCGCGTTTGCAGAGGTTCGTACCGTCAGTGATCGCAGCCGAGCCGGAGCCGTTCGAATAGGCACCGCCGTGGATATAGACCATGACCGAGCGCCTGCCGCCGTCATGCAGCCCCGGTGTCCAGACATTGAGAAACAGGCAGTCCTCGCTCGCCGGCCCGGCGGATTGCGATTGCGGACAGGATGGACCGTAAACGAAGGCGTTGCGCACACCGCGCCAGGGCCTGGGCCGCAAAGGCGGCATGAAGCGGCGTGCGATGCCGTAACGAATGCCTTTGAAGGCAGCCACGCCGTGATCGTTGGTGCCGCGCAGGATTCCGGCGGTCGTGCGCGCAACAGGCGGCACTTGGCGTGCCACGGCGAAATCCATCGGAACGGCAGCGGCTACAGCCATTGAGCCGAGCAGCATTGTGCGCCGGCCCATACACTCATTGATGATTGCCATCGCGGGGCCTCCTTTGTCCGCCCAATGCTACCGGTTCCCTCTTTGAGGGAAAGCCGGCGGGCTAATCTCGCGTTAAGGAAAGCCGAGAAAAGAGGGGCGCGGCAATGTTGCCCCTCCTGTGGCATTCGGCAGCTGCCGCAGCCAGGAACACCGTATAATAATTGGAGTTTTCTGGCCGGCGATCATATTGGTAACGCTCACATTTCCAGCCATGCGGCGTTGCATGAATACATCGACTCAGGATGAACGAAATCTCCCGCCTCGGTTCGCCTTGTATGGCTAGCTGGTTTGTGGGTATCCTGTGCTGCTACCGGTGTCATTGTGGATCAATGAAGATTGACACCGGTGTCAATTCAGGGGGCGAAACACATCATTCGCTGCCATCGCGATGAGCAGGTGAGACTGCCGCTCGATAGATGCCAGTTAGAGGGAGGGAATCAGTGTTGAAGACCAATAGGACAGGGGCCGCGCTTTCGGGGCTCAAACTGAGTGTGTCGGCTGTTGCGTTGCTCGGCATCGTGGGCGCCGCAGGCGCGACGTTTGCGCAGGAGAGCGCAGGTGTGGAAACGGTCGTCGTACCGGCTTCCGCGAGAGCTTGGAAAAAGCGTTGGACTTGAAGCGCTCGACGCTCGTCTCATCCGACTCGATCTTGGCCGAAGACATCGCCAAGTTTCCGGACTTGAACGTCTCGGAATCGCTGCAGCGCATTCCGGGCGTTGCCATTACCCGTGATGCCGGCGAAGGCCGCCAGATCACCGTTCGTGGTCTCGGCCCACTGTTCTCCCGCGTGCGCATCAACGGCGTGGAAGCCATGTCGACCGCCGGCGGCTCCGATGCGTCGGGCGGCACCAACCGCGGCCGTCAGTTCGACTTCAATGTCTTCGGTGCGGAACTGTTCAGCGGCCTGACGGTCAACAAGTCGACCGCCGCTTCAATCGAAGAAGGTTCGTTGGGCGCCACCGTCGACATGCGCACGGCACGTCCCTTCGACTTCAACAGGTTCGTCCTCACGGCCTCCTTAGCCGAGGGCTACAACGACTTTGCTGGATCGGCTAATCCGCGCGGGACATTTTTGATTTCCGATACATTCGCGAACGGTAAGGTGGGCATGTTGTTCTCGGCGGCCTACACCGTTCGTCACTCGCTCGAAGCGGGTGCCAGCACGGTACGCGCCAGTGCTACCGGCAACTCGACTACGACCGTTGTCGATTCGATAGGCACGCTCGGCCAACCCATTCGTCCGCGCATGCCGCGTTACGAATTATACAGAGCAGGCGAAAAGCGCCTCGGTCTCACCACCGCGATACAGATACAGCCGGATGACGCGACGCTGTTCACGCTTTCCGGGCTATTCTCCGATTTCTCTTCGCAGCGCGAAGAAACCCAGCTCGAAATGCAGACAAATGCTTATGGCACGGTGAGTCCCATAGGCAGCCAAGTGTACACCCAGGCCGGCGCATACTACTGGCAATCGGTTCTGGCCAGCACGAGCGGCGCCAACATCCGCACCGAGCACCGCTACGATCAACTCGACACGCGGTTCATGCAGGTGACGTTGGATGGCTCGCACAGCTTCGACGAGTCTTTCAAGGTCAATGCCAGTGTCGGTTGGTCGGAATCCCACGCACGCAATCCGGTCCAGGACTATATCATGTTGGACAATTTGGGGGTCCGCGGGTACGGCTACGACTTCTCCGGCACCAAAAAGAACTGGTTGCCCGAACTGACATATGGCTCGGCCGATTTGACGATCGCCGGTTTGCCGACGGCAGCGCCGGCTGCCGGTGCGGCGGGTAATTGCACGGCTGGAGAAGACTGCTGGTTTGTGTCGAGCTTCCGCCGCCGTCCGCAGTTCAACTACAACAGCTTCCGCACCGCGACGATTGACTTCGAGTATGATCCCTTTGACGAGTTGAAGATCACGGGCGGCTTCGATTACAAGAACTATGGTTTCCGCACGGTGTCGTACCGCCTTACGACCGGCGAAGGCAGCACAACCGCGGGCACGAGCTATGAGACATTTGCGACGGCTTATGGTGCTGCTATCCCCGCCGCCTCCGTCCCCTTCTATGGCCTTGGCACCGCCACAGGCACTTTCGCCTATAACGTCACACACACGAAGATTTCGGACATCGCGACGACGGTACATCTGCCCAGCGGTCTGAGCGTTCCCGGCGCCACGCCGACCTCTTGGTTGGTGGTCGATTTTGCCAAGGCGCAGGCGGCGTGGGACTATCAGGCGCTTGAGACCGGTCCCGGGCCGGATATCGGCAACAACCGCAGCGTTCGTGAAAACGATTACGGCGGATGGCTGCAGGTCGGATGGGATACCGACGTCAGCGGCATACCTTTCCGCGGCAATATCGGCGCCCGCCTGGTTGAGACCGAGGTCGGGGCCCTTGGTTACGGCCTAGACAGTTCGGGCAACATGGTTGCGACGAACTCCAGGAAAAACTATCACGACTTCCTGCCGTCTCTTAATGCGGTTGCCGAACCGATCGAAAATCTGTTGGTCCGCTTGAACATGTCGCAGGTTATGAGCCGTCCCGATTTGGGCAGTCTGGCCGGCGATTACATCAGTGTTTCCGGTTCGGCCCACTCGATGAATATCAGCAACTCAAGCCTGAAACCGTTCCGTGCCAACACCGTCGACTTGGCATTCGAATGGTATTACAGCAAGGGCGCCATGCTGTCGGTTGCCGGCTTCTACAAGAAGATCGGCTCGTTCATTGCGTCGTATAGGGCCACTATAACTCCCGACGGATCTGGGAACGTCAATTTCACGATTCCCTCTTACGTGAACGGCGTCTCGAAGGTTGTCAGTGCAGCTTCGATCGCCGCCGCATGCGGTTCTACACCGTCGTGCGCTACGTCCAATTGGGCCGTCACGGAACAAATCAACACTCCGGGCGGAACGTTGGACGGTATAGAAATCAACTGGCAGCAGCCGTTCAGCTTCCTGGAGCACCCGTTCGACAGCTTCGGCGTGACCGCCAATATGACGATGGTCGAATCGCACATGGCCTACCTCATCGGAACGGCCTATGCCTATCATCCGCTGACCAATCAGTCGCGTTTCAGCTACAACACGACCTTGTATTACGACGATACGGTGTTCCAGGCGCGTGTGTCCGTTGCCTATCGCAGCCACTACTTCACGGCGTTGCCGGGCTCCTATAGCGACTTCGAAGCCGGCGAGGCTACATTCAACGTGGACGCATCCGCGAGCTACAAGATCGACGAGAACTTCATGATCACGTTCGATGCGCTCAATCTTACCAATCAGTTCCAGAGGCAGTACACCGGTTACTTCAACGACAGTAATAAGTATATGTACGTCAATCACCAGACCGGCAGCGACTACTATATGGGCGTCAAATACGACTACTAATCCTTCCAAGTGCTGACTTCAGGCGCCGGGGACAACCTCCCCGGCGCTTTTTTTTGAGCGCAATCCGCCTGTTTGCGCGAAAAAATGCTGGAGCGGAATGCCGATTTGGACAACAGTCGCCCCGCTTCGGATGCGTCAGTTCAAACCAAACCACGGGAGCGAGCGGCGTGAAGACTCAGAAATTCCGACTGCAAACCGCATTCGTCCGGCCGCTGATTATCCTCGGCGTCCTGGTCGCCTTGCTCGGCGCGCCGGCCGTTCAGGCGGCGGACGAAGCCGCCGATAGCGGCCTCTTGTTCTTCCTCTCCGGCGGCAACGGGCTTACCGCCGACACGGCAAAGGGCGACGCCAAGCCGAACTTCGCCGACAAGGCGAGTGTCGCCATAGACCCGAAGACGGGGCCCTATATCCGCTCCGAGGGCGAACAGGTGCTGTCGTGGCGCGCGGCGTCCAACATCTATGCCCAGCGCGGCACGCTCTCCTTCAACTGGCGCGCCCGCGACCCTCTGGGAAGCACCGCGTTCCCGATTTTCCGCGTCGGTTATTTCGACCACACCAGCTGGAACATGGAGTGGCTGCGCATCGATTGGAACGGGCACGGCATCGACGCCTTCGTCACCGACGTTAATCTTGCAGAAGTCCGCGTCTCTTATCGCATGGATGTCGTGCCGCCGCCGGACCGCTGGGTGAATATCGCCTTTGCCTGGGACGAGACTGAGGGTATCCGCCTCACCATCGACGGCAAGTTGGCGGCGCAGAAAAACGCCGGGGCCGATCTCGACTCCGGCCTCGACCAGTTCGGGCCGTTCAGCCGCATCATCTCGCCGATCCAAGTGCAGAGCGCCTATCAATACGTGCGCGGCGGCGACATCGACGAGCTCCGCATCTACAACCACATGCTGTTGCCTGAAAGCATTGCGGCGCTCGCGCTTGGCAAGCCGTTCGTGACGGATGCCGCACCAGTGCGCGATCTGGCGAATGCAAGATGGCGCGACGAATGGCTGGCACGCTACGGCTGGAACCGGCCGGACGCGCCGCCGGTCACTCTGACGGCCCCGGCAACCACAATCCGCAAGGTGGAGGTTCCCGCCGCCTGGGACCTTAAAGAACGCATGATGGGCGCCAGCGACGGGCTTGCCGAGACCACTTGGCCGGGCGTCTATAACCGTTCGCGCCTGCCGGGCCGCCACGACTATTTCGAGCTGCCGGACTGGAACGTCTATGTCGAAGGCGGCAAGTCCGTCACCTTCGATCTGCCGGACGAGGCCTGGAACCACATCGAATTCCTCGGCGCGGCCAATGGAAAGCTCGCTTACATCGACAAACGGCACGCCGAAACGCCGCTTCTGACGCGGCCGGAAGGCGAGGAACGCTCTTCGTACCAGCTCGCTGGGCAAGTCGGCGGCAGGCTGCGTTTCGACAACGCCGTGCAGGAGACGCCGATCCGCGAATTCGGCGTCTACAATATCGTACCCGGCGGCGAACCGGCCACGGCGCAGAAACTCTCCTATACCGTGCGTACCAAGGCGGACCCTGCGCTCTATCCGAATACGGCTGAGTTGCGCTCCTTCATCGACGGCCGCTTCGTGGACGACGAACGCTCGACGGTCGTGGCGCTGCCGGACGGCGCGCCCAGCGAGGATCGCACTGACCGAACCGCGCATTCCATGCCGGTCGTGCATATCCTGATACCCGATAATTTCCGTGATTTGCGCGGCGAGCGCGTCGGCCGTTTCTCCTACGGCTGGCAGAACATGGATGTCGGCCTCGACGGCATCGCCCTCGACATTCCGGCCCTCGCCGTGAAGCCGACGATGGGTGCTTTGTTCCCTTTGAACATCAAGGTACGCGATCCCATCTGGCCGGCGCGCACCCTCATCGACGTCAACGTAGCGGTAAAACCGGGTGAAGCGCGCACCGTGTGGCTCGACACGCGAGACCGCCTGTTGCCGAACGACACCAGCCTCGCCCTGACCATTGCCGGCGGCGGCCGGGACTTCGGTGCCGCATCGCTCGAAGGCATGCGCATTCGCCTGGTGTTCAAGCCACGCGCTGCGGCGCTGGCCGAGCACATCGCCGACCGGCTGGCGCAGATTCGCGACAACGTGGCGTTCCTGGTGGAAGAACATACCAACGACAAGCGCCTTTCGCGCTTCGACCGGGTGAGCCGCGAGTTCGAATCTTTGTTTGCGGCCGATCCCGCGAACCCGCTGGGACGGCTTTACTGGTCGGAACTCAATCCCGAGCAGGGCTGGCCCGCCTTCCGCCAGCCGGTAGCGCCCAAAGGCGTGCCGCTGTGGGCCTTCCGCCAAACGCAGGACCTGAAGCTAATCCGCCAGTTCGTGGAGTGGTGGATCGACAAGCGCCAAGTTCCCTACGGCGATTTCGGCGGAGGCATTTCCGACGACGACGATCTCACGCAGCAATGGCCGGGTCTCGCCCAGATGGGCGACATCCCCGACAAGGTGCAGCGCTCGCTCGGCGCGCTGGCCGATGCCGTCGACCGGAACGGCATGATCACCGACGGGCTCGGCACCATACTCACCGACTATCTGCACACCTACGAAGAAGGCCTCAACGCGCGCAGCCAGGACATGTATCTCTCCTATGGCAACCCCAAGGTCGTGGAGCGGCTGATGCAAACCGCGCGGGCCTATCCGCGAATCACCGAGGTCAACAAATCCGGCCGCACCAACATCACTTCGCAGCTTTTCAGCGGCACGCGCGTCGTGCGCGAGGGGCCGTGGGGCTGGGAACATCCCTATTCGTATCTGATCCTGCACCCCGGTATGATGCTGGTGAATTTCAACGGTGATCCCGCAACCAAAAAGCTGATCCTCGCCATCGCCGACAGCTATATCTCCTACGGCAAGCAGCAGGACGACGGCAGCTGGCGTTATCCGGAGTTCTTCAATTCCGCCACCGACGAAACCTCGGGCTGGCTGCAACCGAACACCAGGGGTATCGCCGCACCTTTGCAGCTCTTCTGGGCGGCATACAGCTGGACCGGCGACGAGAAGTACTTGGTGCCGCTCTATAGCGTTGTCGAGCCGGCACAGCATCTCGATCTCCGGTTCCTCAACGCCGATGTGCTGGACCGGCTTGGCAAGCGTGGGAGTTGGGGAAAGCAGATTCTCGATCTTGTCGGATCATACGATTCCGCTACGCGTTCCCCGGCGCGCGACGACGGCTCGACGGTGGTCAACCTCAACCGCTACATCGCCTGGCTCGTAAGCGGCAATAAGAAATACCTGGAGGACCTCTACGCCGACGAAATCCAGACGGCCACGCAACGCATGACCATGGTCACCGAGGGCCATTGGTGGACTGACCGCGTGGAGCTGTTCAGCGATCTGTTGCAGCGCTCGCGCCTGGGCGGCATGACGCTGCGGCGCAATCAGACCTTCCAGGGCAATCTGCTGAGCTGGCGCTTCGGCGGACCCACCGAGGCGGAAGAGGTCGGCATCCTGATCCACGATCCGTCGCCGACCGGGTTCGGCGTCGAAGCCTACAATCTCTCGTCCAAGCCCATCCGGGCGACGATGACCGGCTGGATGATCGCACCGGGCACGTGGAAGATGTCGGGCAAGGGGATCAAGCCCCGTAGCTTCGCCTTCGAGCGTTCTACAAGTGTAAGCCTCGTCTTTGCACCGCACCGGACCACGATGCTGCGCTTCGATCTGGTGACGCCCGGCACGCCCACCGCGGATCGTCCCGACCTGGGCATCGGACCCGACGACATCGTGTTGGAGGGTAACAGGGTCTCGCTGACCGTCCACAGTCTGGGTGCCAAGGAGACGCCGGTAGGCACGGCATCACTGCTCGATGCCAAGGGCAAGGTTCTGGCCAGTACGCCTATTCCGCCGCTGGCGGCGCCGCTCGATCTTCTGCCCAAGACGACTGCCGTCGCTCTGCCGCTGAAGCCGGGTGCGGTGCGCCTGCGCCTCTCCCTTCCTTCGGGCGTACGCGAGATCACGCAGATGAACAACGAGGTCGCCTTGCCGGGAAAAATCCCGGCGCCCGTGAAGGTGCATAAGAAACCGCGCCGCCGCGCCGTGCGTTGACCGTACTCAGGTGCCTCGCGCCTTGGAACTGGAATCCAGTGCCGAGGGTGTTTTCGGCGTCATGTCGGTGAGGTTCCAGTCGGCGGGATTGAACGGGCGCGCCGTCGGTTTCTGCACGGGATAGCCGTGGAGTTCGTCCTGGCTGGCGATGATGGTGCCGCGCCCTTCGGCGACATCGGCGATCAGCCGCACATCGTCGTAGTCGCGGTCCCAGATGCGCGCGCCGGCATTGTGCAGCACGTATTGCTGCACGGAAGCGGCCGGCATCGGCTTCACGAAAGGCGGCCAGAGCGGCGGCGTCTTCATCATGACGATCTTCGCGGGCGATGTCGTGTAGCGGCCGAACATGGGGATCGGACTGCCGATCTGGTCCACGGCGATGTTGTCACTGCCGTAATACTGCAGATCGCCATAGCCGCCGATTTCCAGGAAGGCGAGATGAGGCAGGCTCGAAAGGCCCTCGCGCAGCACCGTGCCGACCACCGTGAGCTGGCCGACCTGCCAGAGGTGGCTGCCCCATTCCTCGGCCATGAGGTTGTAATGGATGGCGCGCTGTCCCGGATCGTAGATCAGGTTGTTGATGATGGCGGCGTGCACCCCGCCTTTGAGCAGCGGGCTGCGTTCGTAATTGTGGGCATAGAGATTACCCACGATGAGAATGTCCGTCGCGTTGTCGTGGATAAGCGAACCCTTCGAGTGTTCGATCTTGGCATGTGTCGAGTAGGTCAGCCCTTCCGCGATGATGTTGTTGCTGAAGGTGATGCGGTGCGAGGTGTCGGCGCGCCATTTCGCCGGATCCTCGCCGTCGAAGCGCATCCCGGAGGCCGACATGTTCTCGTCCGTCGCCCAGGTCACGGTGTTGTGGTCGAAGATCACGTCATGCGCGTTGCCGGCCGTTGACAGACCGTCCTGTTCCCAGCCGCTCTTTTTCGCCGCGCCCGCGTCGCCCACGCGTATGCGGATGTTCTGAACGACGACGTCATGGGTGGTGACCAATATGCCGCCGCGCACGAAGGTGATTCCCGGTGACGGCGCCGTCTGGCCGGCCACAGTCAGATAAGGCTCCGTGATGCGGATCTCGCGCTTGCCGAGGTCGATCACGCCGCCGACCTCGAACACCACGATGCGCGGCCCCTTAGCCGCGACTGCCGCCGCGAAGGAACCGGCGCCGTCGAGGTTCAGATTGGTCACCTTGAGAATGGCGCCGCCGCGCCCGCCCGGTGTGGTCGCTGCCCAGCCCATGGCCCCCGGGAAGGCAAGAACTTGAGATTGAGTCGTAACTTGGCGGGGAGCAGGTTTCCGGCGCGCGTGCTTTGCCGCGTCCGCCGACCCTACCAGAATGAGACCGCTCAAGAAGAGGGTCGCAGCCATGCGAAGCCTGTTCATTCCTGCCTCCTCCCGTCCGAGACCAATGCAACGGATTTATCCCTGCCGGGACCGCCGCTGCGTCGTCTGCGTTCATTGAAAATGACACCGGTTTCCTATAAACACTATACAGGCGTCCCGAAAGGGGCAATTTGGCCGACAGACAGTCTTAGGACGGGTGTGGAGCAGTTCATGGAAGCAGTCTTGAAATCGCAGCCTTGGCCTGCGGAGGCTGTCGCGGAGCAGTTTGTCAAGGCCAGGTTGAGCGCTTCGGCGCTGCCCGATTTCCCCGGCCCTATACCGCCTGATCTGGATGCGGCTTACGCCTGCCAGGAGGCCGCCATCGGCCTGTGGCCTGACGAAATCGCAGGCTGGAAGATCGGCCGCATCCCGCCGGAGCATGAAGTTAAGCTCGGCGCCAAGAGTTTGGCGGGCCCCGTCTTCCGTGCGGACGTGCAGCGGTCTGTGCCCGGCTCCCTGGTGGAGTTCGGCATCTTCGTCGGGGGTTTTGCGGCCGTCGAGGCGGAATATGTCTTCGAGGTCGGCAAGGACGCCCCGCCCGGGAAGCTCACCTGGACCATGAACGATGCGCTCGCCATCGCCGGAAGGCTGCTGGTGGGGTTTGAGACTGCAGGCAGTCCGCTTCGCACCATCAATGTTCTCGGCCCCAAGGCTGTCGTTTCGGACTTCGGCAACAATGCCGGCTTGATTATCGGCCCCGAGGTTCCCAAGTGGCGCGACCGTTCGCTCGCCGATCTGACCTGCGAAACCTTCATCACCGGCAAGTCTGTCGGCAAAGGTACGGCAGCGAACGTTCCGAACGGCCCGCTCGGCTCGCTTAGATTCGTTGCCGAGCTTTGTGCGCAGCGGGGGCGCCCGCTCAAGGCCGGGATGCTGATCTCTACCGGCGCGGCGACCGGAATCCACGACATCGCGGTCGGAGAGATCGCACGGGCCGAATTCCACGGCGTCGGCGCCATTCAGTGCGCCGCGAAGCCTCGCCTTGCCAGGACGATTTGAAATCGTCCGGCCAACAGGTGTTACGAACCTGAGCACCGCGGAACGGATTTCCGTTCCGCCGGAAGCGGCTGTCGAAATAACACCGGGCTCATAAATGGCGGGTCGCCCGGTATCGCAGGGCGACCTGCGGCTCTTTCTTCGTCGCCGCCGGGAGAATAATGGTGCCGCCTGGGTGACTCGAACACCCGACCCCCGCATTACGAATGCGGTGCTCTACCGGCTGAGCTAAGGCGGCCCCGGAGCGCGATCAGGCGAAATGTGAAGTGGTTCGCCGGAAGATCGCGCGACAAAACAAAACCTGGAGTGCGGACCAGCCGTGGCAGGCCGTGCTCCAGGGCGCGGAACATACGCATCCGGAGGCCCTCCCGCAACTCCAGCGGCAGTGGCCTAAGAGCGCAAAAAATGCCGCGGAAGCGTCCCAACCGGCGCGGGTTTTCGCCCGTCCGGCGTTTGGTTACCGCCAGCCTCGAAGTCCTGAATTCCGCGCTTGCCGCGGCGCGGCGCGCCGACTTCACCCGGCCCCGGCGATGCGTTACTGAACGGGTTCAATTCTTCGGGCCGCAACAGAGTGAAAGCAATCGCCACCCGGCTGGGCATGAGCCAGGCCTCGACGGGCATGATCTCAGGCGTCTTTCTGCCGTTCTTCGGGGCATTTCTGGCCTGGCGGGGGCTCTCGGCCGGCCAGATCGGCCTGCTGCTGTCGACGGCCTTGTTGCTGCGTGCGTTGACGGGACCGGTCAGCGGCATCATCGCCGACGCCCACAACGACCGGCGCTCGGTGATGCTGGTGCTTTATTGGATCGTGTTCGTCGGCTTCGGCGCACTTGCTTTCACGGCATCGCCCATCCTCATCTTCCTAGCCGCCGTCCCCGCCTATGTCGCCTATGGCGCGGCGACGCCGCTCCTGGAAAGCGTCTGTGTGCGGCTTTCGGAACGCTACAATTTCGATTACGGGCGGGTGCGCATCTGGGCCTCCACCGCCTTCGTGATGATGAACGTGGCGGGCGGGATCGGCGCGCGCCAGCTCGGTATCTTCGTGGTGGCGCCGATGCTGGCGATGGCCGCAGCCCTTTGCATCTTCTCCACCTTGATGTTGCCGGCGCCGCCCGCGCGCGATCCGAAGAGCAAACTCATGCCGCGCCTCAGGGCCACATTTGCCGAGACGCGCGAACTGCTCGGTTCCGGCGTGTTCCTGGTTTTCCTTTTGGCAGCCAGCGTCGAGCAGGCGAGCCACGGCTTCTATTACGGCTATGGCGGGCTGCATTGGCGCCAGCTGGGTTATTCCGAAACGCTGATCGGTATTATCTGGCCGGTGGGCGTGCTGGCCGAAATCGTGCTCTTCTCGCAGGCGCAACGCATCCTGCGCGTCTTCGACCCGTGCAAACTGCTCCTCATCGGCGGCTTCGTCTGCGTCGTGCGCTGGACGATCCTGGCCTTCGATCCGGCTTTGCCCATCGTCGTCTTCGCGCAATTCCTGCACGGCGGCACCTTCGCGATGGCGCATCTGGGCGCGGTGTTCTTCATCCTGCGCGCCGTGCCGCAGAGACTCGCCGCCACGGCACAGAGCCTCTATTTCGTCTGCTCGCAAGGCGTGATGATGGGGCTTGCGACACTCCTGTCGGGCAGCGTCTATGGCGCCATCGGCGGGCGGGCCTATCTCTTGATGTCCGTCATGGGAGCCGTGGCGATGGGGCTGGCCGTGCTGTTGGCCCGCCGCTGGCACGGCGGGCGCATCATCCACGGCACACACGACGAACGCGTGGATACAATCTGAGACAGCTCAGAACAGCCCTTCGATCTGCCCCTTGTCGTTCAGACGGATCGCGTTGGCGGCGGGCGTGCGCGGCAGGCCCGGCATGGTCATGATGTCGCCGGCGATGACGACGACGAATTCGGCGCCGGCCGAAAGGCGCACCTCGCGCACCTTCACCATGTGATCGGTAGGTGCGTTGCGCTTCTCGGGATCGGTAGAGAAGGAGTATTGCGTCTTCGCCATGCAGACCGGCAGCTTGCCGAAGCCGGCCGCTTCGAGATCGTCGAAGCGCTGGCGCAAGGCATGATCCGCCGTAATGCCGTTGGCGCCGTAAATCGTGCGCGCGATGGTCTGCGTCTTTTCCCACAGAGGCATATCGAGGGGATAGAGCGGCCTGAAATCGGCTTTCTCCCTGTCGCACAGCGCCACCACGCGGCGGGCCAGCGCTTCCGAACCTTTGGAGCCTTCCGCCCAATCGGTGCAGACCACCGCCTCGCAATCGAGCGAGCGGACGACCTCGACGATCTTCTGGGTTTCGGCTTCGCTGTCGGCAGTGAAGTGGTTGATGGCCACGATCGGCGGTACGCCGAATTTGCGCACGTTCCTGATGTGGCATTCGAGATTGGCGCAACCCCGTTCCACCGCCTCCACGTCCTCGCGTTTCAGCTCTTCTTTGGTGATGCCGCCGTGATGCTTCATGGCGCGCACCGTGGTGACGATGACGGCGGCCGCGGGCTTCAATCCCGCCTTGCGGCATTTGATGTCGAAGAACTTCTCAGCTCCGAGATCGGCGCCGAAGCCCGCTTCGGTCACCACGTAGTCGGCGAGTTTGAGCGCCGTCCTGGTGGCGATCACCGAATTGCAGCCGTGCGCGATGTTGGCGAAGGGCCCGCCGTGGATGAACACCGGATTGTTCTCCAGCGTCTGCACCAGATTGGGCATCAGCGCGTCCCTGAGCAGCACGCTCATGGCGCCCGAAGCATTGAGTTCCTTGGCGGTGACGTACTTCTTCTCGCGCGTCTGGCCGACCACGATATTGCCGAGCCGCCGCTCGAGATCTTTGAGATCGGTGGCCAGGCACATGATCGCCATCACTTCGGAAGCGACCGTGATGTCGAAGCCGTCCTCTCGCGGGAAGCCGTTGGCGAGGCCCCCGAGGGAGCTGGCGATCAGCCGCAGCGCGCGGTCGTTCATGTCCATCGCCCGGCGCCAGGAGATGCGCCGCGCATCCAGCCCGAGGGTGTTGCCCCAGTAGATATGATTATCGAGCATGGCAGCTAGGAGATTATTGGCGGCCGTCACGGCGTGGAAATCGCCCGTGAAATGCAGGTTGATGTCCTCCATCGGCACCACCTGCGAATAGCCGCCGCCCGCCGCCCCGCCCTTCATGCCGAAGCAGGGCCCCAGCGAAGGCTCACGCAGGCAGGCCATCGCCCGTTTTCCGATGCGATTCAGCCCGTCATTGAGGCCTACCGTGGTCTTGGTCTTGCCTTCCCCCGAAGCGGTCGGCGTGATGGCGGTGACCAGGACCAGCCTGCCGTCCGGGCGGTCCTTCAAACTGTCGATAAAATCGAGCGCTACCTTGGCCTTGTAGGGGCCGTAAGCGAGCAGTGCGCTGTCGGGAATACCGACCTTGCGGCCCACTTCCGCGATCGGTTTCATTTTCGCTTCGCGGGCAATCTCGATGTTGCTGCGGACGGCTTCTGTGCGTAATTCCATGTCGAGTCCTTCCCATTGTCTCATGGGTTTGCGCGACGGGCGTTTCGCCCTCTCGTCTATTGATACTCCAGAATGCAGCTTTGCGTCAGGCGGCGGGCGTTTTGCCGCGCGGATGGGCGTGCCCGTAGACTTCCATCATCTTCTTCGCGTCGATCTCGGTATAGGTCTGGGTGGTGGCGAGCGAAGCATGTCCGAGGAGTTCCTGCACCGCGCGCAGATCGCCGCCGTTGGCCAAGAGATGTGTTGCAAACGAATGGCGCAAGGCGTGCGGCGTCGCGCGTTCCGACAGACCCAGGCGCGAACGCAATCTTTGCATCAGCAGCTGCGCTTCGCGTGCGCTCATCGGCTTGCCGCGACGCGACAGAAACAGCGGCGTGTCGCGCCCGCCGGTGAAGGGAACAAGCGCCGCATAATGCTCCACGGCGTCGCGCACTGCCGGCAGCAACGGCACGCTGCGCTCCTTGCGTCCTTTGCCGACGACGCTGAGCGAGGCTCCCAGCGGAACGTCGCCGCGTTTGAGACCGAGCGCTTCGGAGATGCGCAATCCGGCGCCGTAGAGCAGGGTGAGCAGCGCGCCGTCGCGCGCCGCCAGCCATTCCACGTCGTGCGTTTCCGCTTCGAGGATCGTGCGTGCCGCGTCGTTCTCGCTCAAGGGGCGCGGCAGGCTCCTGGGGATGCGCGGCGTGCGCACCGCGCGCGGCGCGGCGTTCTCCACAATCCCTTCGCGCGCCAGATAGCGGAAGAAGCTGCGCACGGCGGCGAGCGCCCGCTGCACGCCGCGTCCGCCCAATCCCTCGCTGCGGCGCTTGGTGATGAAGGCACGCACGTCTGCGGGGACGAGTTTTTCCAGCATCCGATCGTCGGGCGTGCGGCCTTTGTGTTCGGCGAGAAAAACAAGAAAGCGCTCCGTGTCGTCGCCATAGGCGCGCAAGGTGTGCTTGCTGGCACGCCGTTCGTGGGCCAGCGCCGCCAGCCAGTCGCGTCTCAAGTCTTGGGCAGGTCGAGCCATGCGCGGATCGCCCTTTCGAGCGCGCGCGCGAAATAGCCGAGATCGGCTTCGCTCTCGCGTTCTTCGAAACGTCCTTCAGCGGCGGCCCCCAGGACGTAAAGCGCTGCCAGCCGGCCGATGCGCAGCCGGAAGGCGGCAAGGCTTCTGAAGCCGGAGCGGCCGAACAACAGTTCGCCGCCGCCCGACAGGATGGCGCCCATGCCGTCCGGCCCCACCACCGCCGTCACGGTGCCCGGCGCGATCAGCCGTACGCCTTCGACCGAGGTGGCGCTGATGCCGTCCATGCTCTCGATGCAGAACGCGGCGCGGTCGGCGCCGAAGACCGGAGCCGCGGCGGTCGCCACCCTGATGACCTCCGCGAGACTGCGAGTGTCGAGAAGCTCGAGCACGGCCCGGCGCACGCCCTCGGAGAGGAGCGCGCCCCGGTCCTGGGAACCCTTCAGGGCGTCGCGTTCCAGCTTGAGCGCCCGGTTCTCGGCCCTCAGCCTTTCGATCGCATAACGCTGGAGGTCGCTGACTTCGGCCTCCGGGAAACGCTCCGGCATGAGCAGGGCCAGAAGCTCGCCGTCGGCGCTGAGCCGCGCCCGGTTCATCCGAATATAGGCCTTGACCGCCTCGGCGGCGGCTATCTCGGGCTCGCGGGACGGTGCACTTTCACTCATGTGACGTGGTAGATCACTGTCGTGGGACCGGGCCCAAAGATTCGCGACTCAAAGTCTATCGCATGAAAGACGGCGCACCAAAGCCCGAGAGCCAAGCGGAATGCGCAGGCGTGCTTCTGCCGCTGCCGCTCGTGGGCGCATATGACTACAAATTCGCGCGCGCCGCCGTGCGCGGTCTTGTCGTCATGGCGCCCCTGGGCCCGCGCGAAAGCCTCGGCGTGGTGTGGGGGAAGGCGGAAGGCTCCGTCGCCGAAAGCAAGCTGAAAGAAGCCGTTCCCCTGGAAGGCGATCCGGTTCTGCCTGCGGGATTGTGCGATTTCGTCGATTGGGTGGCGCAGTACACCTTGACCCTGCCGGGCCTGGTGCTGGCGATGGTGCTGCGCTCGCGCCAAGCGTTCGAACCGGAAACCCCTCGCATCGGCTATGTCAAAGGCCAGATCGTCCCAGCGAAAATGACTCCGTCGCGCCGTCGCGTGCTCGATGTGGCCGCCGACGGGCTGGCGCGCTCCATTCCCCAGCTCGCCGTGGAGGCCAATGTCACGCCGGGCGTGGTGCGCGGGCTAGTGGATGCAGGCGCCTTGTACGCCATAGAACTTCCCGAATTCGCGCCCTTTACCGCGCCCGACCCCGGTTTTACCCAACCCTTGCTCGACACCGAGCAGGATTTGGCTGCGCATCTGTTGCGCGGCGCCGTGGCAGGAGGGCGCTTCGGCGTCAGTCTGCTCGACGGCGTGACGGGTTCCGGCAAGACGGAGACCTATTTCGAGGCCGTCGCCGAAGCGCTGAGGGCCGGAAAGCAGACGCTGATCCTGTTGCCTGAGATCGCACTGACCGTGCAGTTCCTCGACCGTTTCGCCGCCCGTTTCGGGGTGCGTCCCGCCGAATGGCATTCGGACTTGTCGCAGAAGGAGCGGCGGCACGTCTGGCGCGCCGTCCTTTCCGGCGAGGCGCGCGTCGTGGTGGGGGCGCGTTCGGCACTGTTCCTGCCTTTCAAGGAACTCGGCCTTGTCATCGTCGACGAAGAACATGAGCAGGCCTACAAGCAGGAGGACGGCGCCATCTATCACGCCCGCGACATGGCGGTGGTGCGCGGGCGGATTGAAGGCTGCCCGGTGGTGCTGGCAAGTGCCACGCCGTCGCTCGAAAGCTACGTCAACGCCAAAAGCGGCCGCTATGCGCATCTCAAGCTGCACCGGCGCTACGGCGGGGCGGTGATGCCCGAGGTGCGCCTGATCGATCTCACGCGAGCGCGCGGCGAGCCGGGAACCTTCCTTTCGCCTCCCTTGCGCGAGGCTTTGGCGGTGACGCTCGGCGCCGGCGAACAGGCGATGCTCTTCCTCAACCGGCGGGGCTACGCGCCGCTGACGCTGTGCGAGGCCTGCGGCCATAAACTCGTCTGTCCCAATTGTTCGGCTTGGCTGGTGGAGCACCGCTACCGCAAACGGCTGGTCTGTCATCATTGCGGCTATGAGACCGCGATACCGCCCCAGTGCCCGCAATGCGGCACGGCGGGCAGCTTCGCGGCCTGCGGGCCGGGCGTCGAACGGGTGGCAGAGGAATTCCGCAGCGTGTTCCCGGAGGCACGGGTGGCGATCGCCTCTTCGGACACGCTGCACGGACCGTTGGAGACGCAGGCTGCCATCCGCGCCATGTCGAAACGCGAGACCGACGTCTTGATCGGTACGCAGATCGTGGCCAAGGGCCACCACTTTCCGCAGCTCACGCTGGTCGGCGTGGTGGACGCGGACCTCGGCGGTTCGGACGGCGATCTCAGGGCCCGCGAGCGGACGTTTCAGTTGCTGCATCAGGTGGCAGGGCGCGCCGGACGCGCCGAGAAGCCGGGCCTCGTCCTGATGCAGACGCGCAATCCGGCCGACGCGGTAATGCAGGCACTGATCTCGGCCGACCGCGACGCCTTCTACGATCAGGAAACCATTTACCGCCGGACGGCGCATGCCCCGCCCTTCGGGCGGCTGGCCGCGATCATCCTGTCGGGCCATGACGGTGACGCGGTTCGCACCGCCGGGCGCTTGCTCGCCAAAGCCGCACCTCAGGCGCGCGGCGTCAAAGTGTGGGGACCGACGCCCGCCTTCTATTCCCTCCTGCGCGGGCAGACGCGCGAGCGGTTGCTGGTGCAAACCGAGAAAGCGATCGACGTGCAGGCCTATCTGCGCGCTTGGCTGGTGGCGGTCAAACCGGCCAAATCGGTGCGCCTCACCGTCGATGTCGACCCGGTGAGTTTTTTCTGAAGAATCAAATTTTGCTCTTGATTTCCATCTGTGAACATCGTACACAGTAACCGTGTACGATGTATTCGTGGCGGGAAATGGCAGAAGACGAGGATTTTGTTGGCATCAACGAGATCGCGGTGATGGCAAAAGTATCCAAGCAGGCGGTCGCAAATTGGCGCGCGCGGGCTAGCAATTTTCCGAAGCCGATCGCGTCGCTCGCTTCGGGGCCCGTATTTCGTCGTTCCCATATTAGAAACTGGTTGCGAAAGAGGAATGTACCAATGGCTCACGTTTTTTCGATGATCAACTTAAAGGGGGGTGTTACCAAGACGACCACCACAGTTGCGCTCGCTGAGACCTTTGCCGCTGAGATGCAAAAGCGCGTTTTAGTGATCGATTTGGACCCACAAACAAATGCCACGACTATGCTGATAGGCGAGGATCGGTGGGAAGAACTGAATGACAAGGACCAAACCCTGGCGCGATTATTCAAAGATGCGCTCGATCCAGAACACAAGAAGTTCGATTTCAATGCGACGTTGCAGCGGCGCGTGTCAAACGTCAAAGCCGCTCGGACCGTCGATCTGCTGCCATCAAGCCTTGATTTGATAGATGTTCAGGATCGGCTTGCGACAATCTCGAGCGGAAAGTTTTACGCAGTCCATCCAATTGAATTATTATGGAAGGCTGTGAAATCACATTTGGATGATTACGATATTGTGATTGTCGACTGCCCGCCCAATTTGGGAATCATTACGCTAAACGGCTTGAGGATATCTCAGAGTTTTATCATTCCAACGATCCCGGACATACTATCGACATATGGCATTCCGCAGATTATTCGTCGTGTTAGTGAATTTTCAGAAGAAATTGGAGAACCAATCGAGCCTCTTGGTATCATAATTTCGAAATACCAAGCGAACTCGACGGTACATAACAATACTCTGCAGCAACTTCGGCAATCTAAAAAATTGCCTCCCTTATTTGATACAATCATTCCACAAGCCAACCAGTTCGCTGCGGCCGCAGAACACGCGGAATATTCTACGATAAAGCAGAAGTGGGGATATGGCGGGTTAGCAGAGCGTTTTAGCGCATTAGCACAGGAAATATTGGGGAAATTGGAATAATGAAGACGCAGGTTAAAAAGTCCCTTCAAGGATTGCTGCGAGCAATCATTGACGAGGCAGATTCAAACCCCGAGTTTTTGAAGAAGTTAGAGGCCGCATTTAGTGTCTCAGAAACGCCAAGGGGGGCAACACTAGACAAACCGCAATCAATGGCAACCGCCACAACAAAGCGTGCATCTCATCGGCGGCCGTCATCACTCTTGGACCCAATTGCTTTGGTAAAAGAAGGTGAGGGGTCTCTACGCGAAGCTCTTTCTCGGCTCAATATTGAACAATTGAAGGACGTTGTAGCCGAGTACGGAATGGATCAGGGTAAACTCGTGATGAAGTGGAAGAATCCGAAGAGAATTCTGGACAGGATCGTCGAGTTTTCAGCTGCTAGAGCCAAAAAGGGTGAAGCTTTCCTCGGACATAAAAATTCCAAATAATCAACTTCTACTGAAACTCCCTCACATCCACCAAATGTCCCGCGACCGCGGCAGCAGCGGCCATCGCGGGCGACAGCAGGTGCGTGCGCCCGCCGCGGCCTTGGCGGCCTTCGAAATTGCGGTTGGAGGTTGAGGCGCAGCGCTCGCCCGGCGCCAACTTGTCGGCGTTCATAGCAAGGCACATCGAGCAGCCCGGTTCGCGCCATTCGAAACCCGCGGCGAGGAAAATCTTGTCGAGCCCTTCCGCTTCCGCCTGCTCTTTCACCAGGCCGGAGCCCGGCACAACCATCGCGCCGACATGGGCGGCGACTTTGCGTCCCTTGGCGACGGCGGCGGCGGCACGCAGGTCCTCGATACGCCCATTGGTGCAGGAGCCGATGAAGACGCGGTCGATCTTGACCTGCGTCAGCGGCGTGCCCGGTTTCAAATCCATATAGGCAAGCGCGCGTTCGGCGGCGCTGCGCTTGTCCGCATCCTGCATCGCAGCCGGATCGGGAACAACTGCCGTCACGGGCAAAGCCTGTTCGGGCGAAGTGCCCCAGGTGACCATCGGGGCGATGTCCTTGGCGTTGAGAACGATCTCCGCGTCGAACACTGCGTCGTCGTCCGATTTGAGAAGGCGCCAAGCGCCGAGCGCGGCTTCATAGGCCGCAGCCTTGGGAGCACGGGGGCGCCCAGCGATATAGGCGAAGGTTGTCTCGTCGGGGGCGATCAGTCCGGCGCGCGCGCCGCCTTCGATGGTCATGTTGCACAAGGTCATGCGCCCTTCCATCGTCAGCGAACGCACGGCCTCGCCGGCGAATTCGATCACATGGCCGGTGCCGCCCGCGGTGCCGATCCTGGCGATGACGGCGAGCGCCATGTCCTTGGCGGTGACGCCGAGAGGCAGGGTGCTGTTCACGCTGACCCGCATGTTCTTCGACTTCGACGCTGGCAGCGTCTGGGTGGCGAGCACATGCTCCACCTCGCTGGTGCC
>PMKE01000058.1 GCA_003158585.1 Alphaproteobacteria bacterium | reverse complement strand
GATGTAGGACAGGATCGCGCCCGAAGAACCAACGAGAGCGCCGACGACGATCAGAAGGTCGTTGCCCAGCATGAAGCCGGTTGCGGCCGCCGCCCACCCCGAATAGGAGTTGAGCATCGACACCACGACGGGCATGTCGGCGCCGCCGATCGCCATCACCATATGGATGCCGAAGAGCAGCGCGATGACCGTCATGACAATTAACGGCAACATCTCATTGAGCGTCGGCGTTCCGCCGTGGAGACCGCCGCCCACCATGAAGACGTAGCCGTAGTAGATGACCACCAAGAGACCGGCGAGGTTCATCAGGTGGCGGGCCGGAAGGATCACCGGCTTGCCGCTGATCTTGCCCGACAGCTTGCCGAAGGCGATCACCGAACCGGAGAACGTCACCGCGCCGATCAGGACGCCGATGTAGATCTCCATCAGGTGGATCGCATGCTCGGCCACGGTCGGGAAGGTGGTCGAAGTATCGATGAAGCTGGCAAAGCCGATGGTGCAGGCCGCAAGACCCACCAGGCTGTGCATGATGGCGACCAGCTCGGGCATCTGGGTCATCTTGACCACGCGGGCCGCGATGATGCCGATGGTGCCGCCGACCGCCATCGCCGCGACGATCCAGACCAGACCGTCCGGCAGGACGAGCTTCCACTCCTCGTTGCCGCCCGGGATTTCAACCAGTTTGGCGCCGAAGATGGTGGCCAGCACGGCAATCGTCATGCCGATGATGCCGTACCAGTTGCCCTTGCGCGACGTTTCCGGATTGGAGAGGCCGCCAAGTGAGAGGATGAAGAGAATGATGGCTCCGATGTAGGAGACCGTAGTGAGCGTTGCAGACATTGTTTCGGTCTCCCTATTTACGGAACATCATCAGCATGCGCCGCGTCACCGCGAAGCCGCCGAACATGTTGATCGAGGTNNTTGGTGACGCTCATCAGCGGCGTGTGCAGGGCCGGGGTGACGTTCCAGACCACCATGTAGCCGACGAACACGGCCAGCACGAACACCGTAAAGTGTCCGATGAAAGCCGGCGGCGCATAGAGGCCGATCAGCGCAAACAGCGCCAGGGCGAAGACCGGCATCGTGAGGGCCGAGACCGCCTTCGCGAACGCGCTCTTCTCTTTCTTCACCACCGGGGCCGCAGCGGCCTTCGGTGCGGGCGGCGCGGGAAGTTTGAGCGGTGGGGCGGGCCAGGTGATCTCGCCGNNCTGCTTGGCGAGGCGCGAGGCCAGATCGGTGTAGCCGATGATGGTGACGCCGTGCTTGACGACGGCCTTGCCGGGCTCGGTCAATTCGCAGTTACCGCCCTGTTCGCCCGCCATGTCCACGATCACGCTGCCGGGCTTCATCGAGGCGACCATTTCGGCCGTGATGAGACGGGGCGCGGGCTTGCCGGGAATGAGGGCCGTCGTGATGATGATGTCGACTTCCTTGGCCTGATTGGCGTACATCTCGCGCTGGGCCTTCTGGAAGCCTTCGCTCATCACCTTGGCATAGCCGCCGCCGCCCGAGCCTTCTTCCTCGTAGTCGACCTTGACGAAATCGGCACCCATCGACTTGACCTGATCGGCGACTTCCGCGCGCGTATCGTTGGCGCGAACGATGGCGCCGAGGCCGACGGAGGTTCCGATCGCCGCAAGACCTGCGACGCCGGCGCCGGCGACGAACACCTTGGCGGGCTGGATCTTGCCTGCCGCGGTGATCTGGCCATTGAAGTAACGGCCGAAAGCGTTTGCCGCTTCGACGACCGCGCGATAACCGCTGATGCCCGCCATCGAGGTCAGCGCGTCCATTTTTTGCGCGCGCGACAAGAGGCGCGGCACGGCATCCATGGCCAAGACCGTGACCTTCTTGGCGGCCAGCGCCTTCATAAGATCGGGGTTCTGCGCCGGCCAGATGAAGCTGACGAGCGCCTGTCCCGCCTTCATCAGCGCGACTTCCGCCATATCCGGCGCGCGCACCTTGAAGACGATGTCCGACTTCGCCCACAGTTCGGCGGCGCTGCCGGCGACCTTCGCTCCGGCTTTGGTGAAAGCGTCGTCGTAGAAGCTGGCGCCGTCTCCGGCGCCGCTTTCGACGGTCACCGCAAAGCCGAGCTTGATCAGCTTTTCGACAACTTCCGGCGCCGCTGCTACGCGCTTCTCGCCGGTAAATGTCTCTTTCGGGATTCCAATGGTTTGGGGCATGGTTCCACGCATCTGGTTGGATTGGACGACGGACGGGCCCCCATCCGGACAGTGGAAAAATGCCGGTGGAGGCGTCCTAAAGTACGCGGGGCATATAGCAAAGGTGCCCCCTAGGCAACGCCGCAACGTGCGGCATCACATACCATTCCCTCCACTTTTCGCGCGGCGTAAATCCTCACAATCTGCCGGAATGTTCAGGCATGCCCGCACACGAAGTGTTGCGGAATCTTGCCGCTATTGGGCCTTATTTGAACGAGGAAAACCGGCAGGGCGCCGTCAGAGCTTGCGGCGCGGCCGCGAATGCTCCCAATCGGCAAGCAGAGCGCGAAGAGCCGCCACCAGGGCCAGCGGCTGGTCCAGCATGACGTGATGCTGCGCCTGCGGAATCTCGACCACCGGCGCCGAACGGCCCAGCAGATTGAACATGTATTCCCCGACACGGGGCGGCATCAGGATCGACAATTCGCCGCGGAACACGGCGATCCGGCATCTGGTTTCCCGGAGCCGCGCCGCCATGTCGCCGATGGAGAAATCACGCCAGATCGCCGGATCGAACTTCCATATGAAGCCGGCGTCGGTCTCCTTCAGCGAATGACGCGCCACCCAGTCGAGTGTGAACAGATTCTCGCAGGTCTGCGGCGGCAGAAGACGGAAACGTGACAGAGCGGCGGCGAGCGAGGGATAGGGATGGTGCGCTTTGTGCGGCAGCGGAGAGCCGCGGTGCGGACTGTCGGACGGATTGACGGGTGCGTCCACGATCACGGTCCCGGCGAACCGCTCGCCGTAAAGCGCGCCGCCGAGAATGGTGACGAAGCCGCCGAAACTGTGTCCGACGATGACCGGCGGCTCTGGAAGCGCGAACATGCCCGCGTCCTCGCAGACCGCAAGCTGCTCGCGGGCGAAGGTCTCCATCGCGTAGCTGCTGCGCCAATCGCTGTCGCCCATGCCGGAGAAGTCGATCGCCGCCACGTTGTAGTCGCGGGCGAGGAACGGCGCGATGAAACTCCACCAATAAGCATGCGCGGCATTGCCGTGGGCGAGCAGCAGCCCCGGCCGCGTGCGCTCTCCCCAGGAAAGATAATGAATGCGCGCACCCTCGACCTCTATCGTGCGGCTTTCCGGCCGGCTGGCTACGGCGTCGGCGAACCAGCGCGGCGCGGCGGGCGGCGCTCCCGCCAGGGCGGCCAGCGGAGTCTCGAGATCGGGGAAATCGACAGGCGGCATGGTTGCAAGCTGGCACGGCCGCCGCGGCCGCTCAAGCCGGACGGCTTGCGACTGATAACGGGGCGCATGCCTTTGCCTTCGGGAGCCACCCGCTTTGCCTCCGGCCCGGGCCTACCAATTTGCAGAATTTCATCCGTAGACTGATGAGAATGTGCCCGCCGGTTTCCGCGCGAAGGCTTCGGCGTCCCGTTTTACCGTTCGTTCACCATACAAGTTCTTTACGCTTCATTCATCAATGCGAAACTGTGCCGATCAAGGACATCTCTTAAACAGACTTTTACCCTTCACGGACCACGATGCCGTCCTCACAATCGAGGACGCGATGGCCCAGACCATTCTCATCGTCGACGACGATCCCGTGCAGCGCAGGCTCCTTGAAGCGGCCATCAGCCGATCCGGGATGACCGTCATCACCGCGCCGGGCGGCGGGCCCGCGCTCGATCTCGTGGGCGGTCCGCGTGGCGACCAGATCGCCATCATGCTGCTCGACCTCGTCATGCCGGACATGGACGGGCTGGAAGTACTGGCCAAGCTGCGCGTCAGCCATCCCGATCTGCCCGTCATCGTGCTGACCGCCAAGGGCGGCATCGATTCCGCCGTGGAGGCCATGCGCGCCGGTGCCAGCGACTTCCTGGTGAAGCCCGCCAGTCCCGAACGCATCGCGGTGTCGATCCGCAACCAGCTCAAGATCGGCACACTGTCGGGAGAGGTGACGCGCCTCAAGAAAAAGTCCGACAACCGGCTGGTATTCGACGATCTCGTCGGACAATCCGACGAAATGAAGCAAGTATTCCGGCTGGGCCAACGCGCCGCGCAATCGACCATCCCCATCCTCATCGAGGGCGAATCCGGCACCGGCAAGGAGCTTTTCGNNGAATCCGGCACCGGCAAGGAGCTGATCGCGCGCGCCATCCAGGGCTCGTCCGATCGCGCCGGCAAGCCCTTCGTAACCGTCAACTGCGGCGCCATCCCCGAAAACCTCATCGAATCCATCCTGTTCGGCCACGAGAAGGGCTCGTTCACAGGCGCCAGCGACCGCCATCTCGGCAAGTTCCAGGAGGCCGACGGCGGCACGCTGTTCCTCGACGAAATCGGCGAGCTGCGCCTCGACATGCAGGTGAAGCTGCTGCGCGCCCTTCAGGAAGGCGAAGTCGATCCAGTCGGTGCCAAGCGGCCGGTGAAAGTGGATGTGCGCATCATCTCGGCAACCAACCGCGATCTCTCGGAATTCACTCGCGAAGGACGCTTCCGCGAGGACCTGTTCTACCGCCTCAACGTGTTCCCCATCTTCGTGCCGCCGCTGCGCGAGCGGCATGACGATATACCTGCGTTGGCGCGCCATTTCATCGCCCGCTTCGCCGCCGAAGAGCACAAGGCGGTGACCGGGCTGACGCCCGAAGCGGCCGATCTTCTCGATCACTATGGCTGGCCCGGCAACGTGCGCCAGCTCGAGAACACGATCTTCCGGGCGGTGGTCCTGTGCGATGGCCCGGTGCTCGACGTTTGCGATTTTCCGCAGATCGCCGCGGCGATGGGCGTCGAAGCCAAGCCCCATCGTTCGGCTTCCGTGGCCGATGCGCAGGCTATGCAGGCGGCCGTCTTCGCGCCCTCTCTGCCCGCTTCGCCCTACACATTGTCGGCCGTCGATGCCGTCGGCCATATGCGGAAGATAGAAGACTTGGAGTCGGAGATCATCCGCCTCTCCATCTCGCGCTATGACGGGCATATGTCGGAAGTGGCCCGCCGCCTCGGCATCGGCCGTTCGACCCTCTACCGCAAGCTGAAGGAATTCGGGCTGGAACAGACCGGCAGCGAAGCCCTAGAAGCCGCTCCGGACATCGATGAACCTCCGCGGCAGGCGTCAGGCTGATCGGCCGTTTCCGCTCGGCTACCGCATGCCCAGCGCGCCGAGATAAAGATCGAGCATCGCCTCGCGTTCCTGGAAATCGGCCTTGTCGAGCTTCCTGAGGCGCACCACCTGGCGCATAGTCTTGGTGTCGAAGCCCTCACCCTTGGCTTCGGAGTAGACCTCCCGGATATCGGCCGAGAGCGCTGCGCGCTCTTCCTCCAGCCGTTCGACGCGCTCGACGAACGAGCGCAGGCGATCCTTCCCAAAGCCTGACTTGGCCATTCATTTCCCCTGGGTGACATGCGATTCGCGCCGCGGGGCGCGTCATGAAACTGCGATATGGCAGGCGGGCGGGCTTCCGGCAAGCGCGTTGACGGCGTGCCCGCTTTGCGCGACATGGTTTCATGCGCTTCGTCTATGCCCTGATTCTGCTGGCGGCGGTCCCGGCCCATGCGGACTTCAAGCTCTGCAACAAGGCCGACGTGTCCGCCCGGGTGGCGTTCGGCCAGTTCGACGGCAAAGCCTGGGCGAGCCAGGGCTGGTGGACAATTCCGCCGCAAAAATGCGAGACCCTGCTCTCGAAACCGCTGAATGCACGCTATTATTACCTTTACGGTACGGACGGCGGCTCCGGCACCTGGAACGGGGGTACCTATTTCTGCACGGCTGCGATCGGACCGTTCCTCATCTCCGGCCGCGGCAACTGTGCCGGGCGCGGCTACGACCGCAAGGGGTTCTTCGCCGTCGACACCGGCGACAACCTGAGTTGGACGCAGTGGCTTTCGGATTAGGCAGCAACGGACCGGCATAGATGCGGCGCAGACGTAAGACCAAGATACTGGCAACGCTCGGACCCTCCAGCAATACGCCCGAGCGCATCCGGGCCCTGTTCGAGGCCGGCGCCGACGCCTTCCGCATCAACATGAGCCACACCTCGCATGCGGGGCTCGCCGACTTTCACCGCATCGTGCGCGGACTGGAAGAGGATGTAGGCCGTCCTATCGGCATCCTGGTCGACCTCCAGGGACCGAAAATCCGCCTCGGCGAGCTGGCCGGCGGCGTCCGGGAAGTCCACAAGGGCGACAAAGTGCATCTGGTGCGCCGGATGACGGCGGACAATCCCTCCGACATACCGATCCCACACGCCGAAGTGTTCGCCGCCCTCCAGCCGGGCGAAGCGCTGCTGATCGACGACGGCAAGGTGCGCCTCAGGATCGAGTCGGTCACCAAAGAGTCGGCCGAAGCCGTCGTCGAAACGGACGGCGTGCTGAAGGACAAGAAGGGCGTCAACCTGCCGGACACCGTGCTGCCCATCCCGGCCATGACGCCCAAGGACCGCAGCGATCTCGATGCGGCCCTGCACCTGGGAGTCGACTGGATCGCGCTCAGCTTCGTGCAGCGCCCCGACGACGTGGCCGAACTGAAGAAGGCGGTCGGCAGCCGGGCGGCCTGTCTCACCAAGATCGAAAAGCCGAGAGCCATCGAATGGCTGTCGGAAATCCTCGACCTTTCGGACGCCCTGATGGTGGCGCGCGGCGATCTGGGTGTGGAGCTGCCCGTCCAGGAAGTTCCCGGCAAGCAGAAATACATCACCAGGATGGCCCGCAAAGCAGGCAAGCCCGTGGTGGTCGCCACTCAGATGTTGGAATCGATGATCACCGCGCCGGTGCCGACCCGTGCCGAAGTCACCGACGTCGCCAATGCGGTGTTCGACGGCGCGGATGCCGTGATGCTGTCGGCCGAATCGGCTGCCGGGCAGTTTCCGGTGGAAGCCGTGTCCATGATGGACAGCATCGCCATGACGGTGGAGGGCGATCCGCTCTATCTTTCGATCATCAATTCGCAGCGCAACGCGCCGGAAGCGACGACCGCCGACGCCATCATGGCCGCCGTGCATGAGGTGACGAACACCATCCACGCCCGCGCCATCGTCTGCTGGACAAAATCTGGCTCGACGGCCCTGCGCGCCTCGCGCGAACGCTCTGACGCGCCGATCATCGCCTTGACGCCCACATTGGAGGTGTCGCGGCGGCTGTCGCTCGCCTGGGGCCTGCACTGCATCTACACCGAAGACGCCCAGGACCTGGACGACATGGTCGACCGTGCGGCGCGCTTTGCGTTCTTAGCGGGCTTCGCCAAACCGGGCGAACGCATCGTGGTGACGGCGGGTGTTCCGCTGCGCACTCCCGGCGCCACCAACATGCTGCGCGTGGCGTTCGTCGGGCCGCAGAAAGAAAGAGCGAATAGCGAGTAGCGAATGGCGAATAGGGCCACCTATTCGCTACTCCCTATTCGCTATTCGCGACTTCAAATCCCCTGCCCCTCGACATCCCGCGACACTCCATCGATGTGGCGCTGGAGGCCCTCATATTGCGGATCGAGAGCGAGGGCGCGGCGATACATCTTCAGCGCCCCGGGTTTGTCGCCGTAGTCCTCGAGCATCTCGCCGAGTTGTTCCATCGCCTCGAAATGCCGCGGGTTGAGCTGGATCGCCTTCTGCAGCGACACCATCGCGGCGCCGTCGTCGCCGGCATCCGACTGCATCAGTCCGCGCCGGTGCCAGCCCTCGGCATAGTTGGGGGCGATCCCGGTCACCGAATCGTAGAGTTTGCGGGCCGTATCCTTGTCGCTTGCGGCCAACGCCACCGCCGCCCGCGCCATCAGAAGGTCGATGCTCGGGCTGCCGGATTGCAGGAAGAAGGCGAGGATCTGGCCTTCGACGGGCTTGGCCTCTTCGGGCGACGCCGCGTCATGGAGCTGCGTGAACAGGGCGTCGAGAGGCTGCGGCGGCGCGGCGCTCGCGGCCAGCGGCAGCATGAGTGCGATCAGGAAGGCGGCAAAACGCATGGCACCAGCCTAAACCAGGCGGGCCTTGACCCCAAGCACGTCCGAAATGTTGCAGATTTAACCCTGGCGAGCCTTGAAACGCGGATTCTTCTTGTTGATGACGTAGGTGCGCCCGCGGCGGCGGACGACGCGGCAGTTCTTGTCGCGCTTCTTGAGCGAGCGGAGCGAGTTGCGGACTTTCATGGCACGCCTTTTGAACCAAAAAACTGCGAGAGGGCCCCGCCGAAGAGGCGCGGAAGCTAATGGGCGGGAATATTGGTGTCAACAGCGGGAAAATGAGCAGTTCTGCCGCAAATTCGCCGGGCTGTGCGTGCTAGAACTGCCCTGAATTGAGCCGGAGGAGGCACACTTTCGTGCGGGTGGTTGTTCTGTTTTTGGCCTATGTGGTGTCCCTGGTGATGCTCGCTGCCGCCTATGGCGGAACGGGTGACAGTGCCGGCACCCCTCCGGTGCCGATCCCCTCGCCCGCCGCCGAGGATCAGGCGTTTTCCGGTTTCCTGAAGGATTTCCGGGCGACGGCGCTGACGGCGGGCATCCCCGCCGAAACCTATGACGCCGCGACCAAGGACATCTCGCGCAACCAGCGCGTCTCGGACCTCAACCTCAACCAGCCGGAATTCGCCAAGCCGGTCTGGGACTACCTCGACACCGCCGTGTCGCCGCAGCGCATCGCGGACGGGCAAGCGCTGCTGGCGGGCGATGCCGACATCCTGGCGCGCATCTCCGGCAAATACGGGGTCGCGAAAGAAATCCTGATTTCGATCTGGGGGAACGAATCCGATTACGGCCGCAGCATGGGCGGCACCAACATGTTCGAGGCGCTGGCGACGCTAGCCTATGCCGGGCCGCGCACGAGCTACGCCCGGCCGCAGTTCCTCGCCGCGCTGCGCATGATGCAGCGGCAGAATTATGCGGCGGCGGCGATGACCTCGTCCTGGGCGGGCGCCTTCGGACAAACTCAGTTCGTGCCGACCACTTTTCTCAACGAAGCGGTGGACGGCGACGGCGACGGCAAGATCGACCTGTGGACGAACGTGGCGGATGCGCTGGCCTCCACCGCGAACGTCCTGTCCAACGCGGGTTGGACCGAGGGCAAGCCGTGGGGATACGAAGTCGCCCTGCCCTCTGGCTTCGCCTTCGGAGACGCCGATCTCGACACCGCGAAGAAGGTGGCCGACTGGGCCAAGCGCGGCGTCAAGACCGCTGCGGGCGGCGGACTTCCGGCGGGCGACGAGCCGGCTTCCATCTATCTTCCGGCGGGGGCGCACGGGCCCGCCTTCCTCGTCTTCCCCAATTTCAAGTCGATCCTGCATTATAATAACGCGGCGTCCTACGCGCTGGCGGTATGCCTGTTGGCCGACCGGTTGAAGGGCGCTCCCGGCGTCGCGGCTGCGTGGCCGCGCGAGCTTCAGCCGCTGTCGCGCGACGAACGCGTTACCTTGCAGAACTCGCTTCTCAAGCTCGGATTCGAAATCGGCAATGCCGACGGGTTGATCGGTTCGAAATCCCGCGCCGCCTTGCGCACCTGGCAGAAGTCGCACGGCCTGCCGGCCGACGGTTACGCTACTCAGGACCTGCTCACCCGCATCGCGATGGAAGCCAGAGCCAAGATCGCGGGCAAATAACGCCTCCCCCCTAAAGCAAAATCCGCGATTTTTGAATCGCGGATTTGCTTTAGTTCTTTGTGTTGTCGCGCAATCTAACGGAAAACCGCTTCACACTTTTCCGGATTGCGCTCTAGATAGCCCAAAGGCGGGCGCACGGTTTGAACCGCGAACCCGCCTCCGGCACAGCTACGGCCGGCAAGCCCAATCCGCCGCGCGGAAAGAGACATGCACCTTTGCCTGTCCTCGGGATTCGCGGAGCCGGCGTTAGCGCGTTCGGCCGCAGGCGCGCGGCGCATTCACCGGCCGGCTCCGTTCGGATGAGCGCGAGATGCGCATCCAGGGCCCTGTATGGTCTCGCGACAATGTTCACCGGGATCACCAGCCCCCGTATCCCGCAGCCTTCGAATCCTCCAAGCACTCGTGGGACATATGGGGAACGGGAATGCCGTTTCAAGAGCTGTAACAAAATGTTACCTGCCACGATTGGCAATAAGGAGGAGTCGCAATATCGTGGGGGAGGGGCGTGGCGCTGGGCGATCGGGGAGGGACTTGGGGCGCAGGCTTGGGAAGCGGGCTTCTGAAGAGAAGGCGCGAAAGTGTGCCCGGACGTGCTTCTCAGATTGACCGCACGCGGAGGCGCGGAGAATTCCGGCAATGGATAACTGTCGACGGATTCGCGACCCAGTATAGTGTATCAATGCGGAAGGCACACATCGGGGCATTTGATGGTGAACGACGAAGCGCCGCTGACAGAGCAGCCCAGTCAAGAGATACCGATATCGAGCGAAGAAGCCGAGCGCCTGTACGGTATTCATTGCTGCCACAGCAAGATGCCGACCAATGGCGAATTTCGCTTTCGCCATCTCAGCAACTCTGACGGGACTGCCTATATCCGAACCCAAACGGCGGATGATGGTGGCTGGCAAAACAGCCATTATCACAAGGGGGTCAAGGAGACGTATATCATCCAGCAGGGCTGGATCTGCTACGCGGAAATTCGCGACGGCCGACAGCGCTATGTCAAATACGAGGCCGGCCAACTCGTCACTACCGAGCCATTCATAGCCCACAACATATACATGCCACCGCATGTAATCATCCACACCGTGAAGCACGGCGACTCGGTTTCCAATCCGAACAAGAATAAAAATGACTGGTGGGATGACAGCACCGACACGAAGGAGCTTCAGGGCGCTACGATGAAGACGAAAAGGACCGAGGCAGAAATCCTCAATTTGGTCCGGAGTACCAAACTTGCTGACTTAGCGACCGCGCAACCATATAACGAGGCCTATCGGCATTTCGATAATCTAATCTGGGCAATCCCGGGAGTAGCCGCTGCGATCATAGCGGGCGTCTTCGCTGCTTTCTCCAATGTCATTTCGGCGCTGAGCGTCAAAGGTAAAAATGGAGTGGCCGGGTTGAACGAGATCATAGGCCTCTCGCAAAACACCATGCTGATCTTGGTGTTAATCGGGACAGCACTCCTGCTCTTGTTGCTATCCTATGCGGTACATCGATATAGATGGCATCAAGGCTTTTATAAGACTCCGCCGACAAAACATCGGTGGATCAACCCCCAGGTCCTGCTTCTCCTTTTCATCAACTGCGTGGCGTTCGCGTTCTTGTGGGTGGCTGCCCGCGTTGCGTTGCTTATCAATGGTGCTCCGTTAAGTATGGTGCCGGAGTACTTCAATTATGTACTTCCGATACTGATCGCGGCGGGGATCACGTGGTGGCAGAATTTCATCATCTTAAGGGATACCGCGGGTTCTCGACCTGCGCTGGGAACGGCCGCTTTCGCCGGATTGAATGACGACACGCTCACGAGAGGGAGTGGAGCATCATAGTAAAGTGAGCGACCGAATGCGTTGACCGGTAAGCGTCGATCGGAATGCGTCGACAGTATATCCATTACCAAAGAATGCGTCGACAGCTTATCCATTACCGCGTCATCGCGATGGACATGCGCGCCAAGGGCAACTGACCGGCTCAGGGCGCCACGCCCGCCGGCGGGATCAGGGCGTGAAGGATCGGCTCGACCCAGGCATCCTTGTCGATGTCGTAGACGACAAAGTCCTTGTCGAACTGCCAATAGGCCCAGGCAAAGCCGCGCGCTTCGGCGGCCCGCGCCAACGCGGAGGTGTAGCGGATGCGGCCGTCCATCGGCGCGGTTTCATAGGCGCCGAATTCGCCGAGCAGAATCGGGCGGTTCCATTCGTTCGACCACGCCTTCACGGCATCGAAATCCTTGTTGAGCTGGGCGATGTCCGCATCGGAACCCCAGTTCCTGCCGGTCAGCTTGAACTGCGTCACCCAGGGCGAGCCTTGATGGGTGAATTCCATCGGCGCGTAATAATGGAAGGTGGCGATGATGTGCCGGTCGGTGACCGGAAGCTCAAGCTTGGGCAAGAGGCTCAGGCTGTTCCAGCTGCCCGGCCCGATGATGACGTTGCGCACGGGATTGGTGGCGCGAATGACCGGCAGCGTCTGCATGATCTGCGCGTTCCACAGTTCCGGCGTGAAGGCTTCGTGCGGTTCGTTGAGGATTTCGAAGATCAGCTTGGCCGACTTGTTCTTGTAGCGCGGGGCCACCTGCGCCCAGAAGGCGTTTAGCTTCTGCGTGCAGATCGCCACATCCTTGCCGCAGATCAGATAATCGTGCTCGTCGAGAATGACGGTAAGCCCGGCGTCGAGCGCGGCATCGACCATGATGTCGAGGCGATGCAGCCAGCCCGCTTCGAGCGAGTAGTACATGTCCATGTGGTCGAAGGCCTGCATCACGATACGCACGGTGCCGAAGCCCGCATCGTGAATCTTCTTGAAGTATTCCGGCTTGAAGCGCGCCTTGGCAGGATCGGTCCAGCCCGGATCCTCGGAAAGCACGTTCACCCCCCGCCCCATCTCGGCGACCTGCACAAAGGCGTCGATGCCGACGAAGTTGCCGGATTCGGGGCCGGGCGATGTGTTCGCCATGTTCTTGGTCAGCTCTGTACAGCCGGTCGTAACGGCGGCCGCAAACAGCAGCGCGGCGCAGCTCATCATGATCGAAGATGGTTTCATCGGTGTCTTCCCTGATGCGGCGACGGCCGCAATTCAATAATCTTTCCCGAGGGTAAGAGTGACAACGCTTACTCCGGTTCGTCAAGTAAGGTAAGTCCGGGTGCTTCAGTGTTCGCGCTTGAAGCGGACTTGAGAGGTGTCGCTGCGACCCTCGGAATCGACGACCGTGATCCGCGCGTTGCCTTCGCCCTGGGGCAGATAGAGCGCGGGCTGGAAGCGGTCGAAACTGCCGATCAGCATGCCGTTGACCAGCCAGGTCAGCGGCGCGCGTCCCCCGTCGGCCTTCAGCACGATGGTCTTGTCGCGGGCATTGGCGGGCGGAAGCGGCACCACCGTGCCGCTCGGCGGAAAGGCGATGGAGGGCGGCGGCACCGGCGTCAGCCGCACGATCTGCGCCTGGGACTCGCGCCGGAAATAGCGCAGCGACGGCGGAAGCTGGTCGGTGTTGACGGTCAGGATGGCGCCTGCCGGCGGCAGCGGCGCAGGCTGCCGGTCGGCAGGCAACAGGCCGAACACTTTGAGCAGGACCGGCGCGGCGGCATCGACGCCGACGCGTCCCGGCCGCGGCGTGCCGTCGGCGCGCCCGACCCAGACGACGACGGTGTAGTCGTTGGAGAAGCCCGCGCTCCAGGCATCGCGGAAGCCGTAAGAGGTGCCGGTCTTGAAGCCGATGGTACGCGAACGCTGCAGCCCTTCGCCCATCGCCCAGCCTTCCGGCAGAGTGACGCCGTCGAGAATGTCCCGCAGGTAATAGGCGGCGACCGCGCCGAACAGCCGGTGCTGCGGCGCATCGGGCGTGCCCACAACGACGCGCAGCGCGCGCGCCACGCCGCCATCCGCGATGCCGGCATAGAGCATTCCGACGTCGGCGGGCGAAATGCCGAGGCCGCCCAGCGCCACGGGCAGGCTGGGAGACGAGTCGTTCGCCGGGAATGCCAGATGCGCTCCCGCGTTCTGCAAGGTGAGCGTGAAGGCAAGCGGGCCGACGCTTTCGAGCACTGCCACGGCAGGCATGTTGAGCGAGCGGCGCAAGGCGTCGCGCGCCGTGACATCGCCCTGGAAGTCTCCGGAAAAATCGCGCGGTGCGTAATCGCCGAAATTGGTCGGCGCGTCCTCCATCAAGCTGGAGGGATGCAGGATGAGATCGTCGAAGGCGATGCCGTAGATGAAGGGTTTCAGCGCCGATCCCGGCGAACGCGGACGCCGCGCCAGATCGACCTGCCCCGCCTTGCCCCAGTAGTTCGTGCCGCCGAGCCAGGCGAGCACGTTGCGCGTCCTGTTCTCGATGACGAGGACGGACATCGTCGCACCGTCCCCGGCATAGCGCACTTCCTGCGCCGCCAGCCGCTCCACGGCGCCCTGGAGATCGGCGTCTATGGTGGTGACGATGCGCGTCTCGGGGCGCGTGCGCGCCAGCCTTTCGGCAAGATGCGGCGCCATCAGCGGCATCGTCTGACGCGCAAAAGGCACGCCCTCGCGCCGCGCCACGGCCGCATCCGATTGGGTGACGACGCCGGTCTCGACCATGCGCGCCAGAACCTTGTCGCGGCCTTTCGTGGCGGCGATGGCATGGCGGTCCGGGCGCTGTTTCACCGGCGACTGGGGCAGCGCCACCAGGAGCGCCGCCTGTGCCAGATCGATCTGGCTGGCGGGCTTGCCGAAATAGCTGAGCGAGGCGGCGCGCACGCCTTCGAGATTGCCGCCGAACGGTGCCAGCGTCAGATAGAAGGAGAGTATCTCGTCCTTGGAGTAACGCTCCTCCAACTGGACGGCGCGGATCATCTGGAGGAACTTGGTGGCGATGCTGCGATGCTTTGGCGGCTCGAGCAACCGCGCCACTTGCATGGTCAGCGTCGAACCGCCCGAAACGATATGCCCCGCGCCGAAATACTGGAGGGCGGCGCGACCCACCGCCAAGGGATCGACGCCGAAGTGATCGTCGAAGCGCTTGTCCTCGTAGGCCTTGAGCATGGCGAGGTAACGCGGGGATACGTCGCGCGCCTCGGTCTTCATCCGCCAGTAGCCGTCGCGCGTGAGAAACGCGCGCAGCAGCACGCCTTGGCGATCCACCACCTCCGGTGAAACGTTGCGGATTTTCGTCATGTCGGGAGGGAACAAGAAGTCCGCCAGCGCGAGCGTGCAGATGAGGCCCACGACCGTCGCGACGGCGGCAACCAGACGCGGATGGCGCGCACGCAGTCCCACGACCGAGGAAACGGCAGCGGCAAAGAACGCTGTTATTAAACGAAGAGAGCCGACGATACGCATGGCGCTTTCCTCCCCCGTTTACGGGGGANNCCCCCGTAAACGGGGGAGGAAAGAAAACGCCTTTGCCTCATGACTTCGCCTTGAACAAATAAACGACTGCAAAACCTCCGGCGACGGCACCCAGGATTGCCGCATAGAAGAACGGCTGCGACTCATGCAGATGCGGCCACATCTGCAACGCACCGCCGAACAGCGCCGCGACCACGATCCAGTACGCGGCGCCCAAGAGCCAGAACTTCGAGTTCGTCAACCTCACGGCTTGATCGTAATGCTCCCCATCGTGGTCCGGCCCATGACACCCGGCGCATACATATCCTCCACGATACCCGCCGGCATCACGAAGGTTCCCGCCGTCACCGCCCGCACGACATAGGCCACATGGAAGTAGGGCTGCGGTTCGGCGGCGTTCCGGTTGTCGTAGCTGCTGTACCGGGAGCCGATGGTGAAGGCCGCGATGAAGCGGTCGTCACGCTTGTCGGCGATGCTCAGGTCGGTCAGCGGATCGGTCAGGTTGTAGGGCTTGCCTTCGTCGCCCTTCAACGCCTGTTCGATCTCGAAACCGGCCGGCAACAGATCGATCACTCCAACCTGCCGTGCGAAGTTGTTGGTGAACCGGCCGCTGAGTTCGATGATCACCCGATCGTTCTGATGCAGGCCCCGAAGATCGGCCGGCGAGCCCGAAAGCGTCCAGGCCGATTTGGTCAGGCTCACGCCGCTGGCGAGCGCCGGAAGCGGCGCGATCGGGGTGCCCTGCACCGAGATCGTCCGCCACACCGGGGCATCGCCCCTGTTCACGACTGTGATGGCCGTCTCCAACTGGCTGTAAGTCGGCGACAGCCGGATCGCGCCGACGCGCGGTTGTGCCGGCTGGCCGTTCACCAGGATGTTGAGACGCGTCTTCTGCCGCGTCAGCTCGTAGGCGGCACGCAGCATCCAGGCCTTCTCCTGGGTCGTCGTCCAGTTGAGCCGCATGTCGATCGTGTCGCTCCTGGAGAGGAACGCCGGGATGAGCTGCGCCTGCCCGCTTTCCGCCGCCAGTGCGGTCGCCGCTGCCAGATCGCGCAACAACGAGCCGTAATCCGTCACCGGGTAGGTGTTGGGTTTGGCTTTGCCGAGGATCTGCCGCGCCCGGTTGAAGCCGTAGACGGTGCGCGAACGGTCGCCCACTTCGGAGGCCGCGGCGCCCGTCAGCGCCGCCGCGATGACGGTGTTCCATTCCGGCCCGCGCGTGTCGCTGAAATAACGCAGATCGGAGATGTTCACCTGTCCGGCGCGCGCCAAGAGATAGAACGCATAGGCGCGCGTCGCATCGTCGAAGGAACTGGAGGACGCGGTGCGCTTCAGCCACGCATTGCCGCGGCGCAGGGCGTCGTTCGGAACGACGTAGCCCTTCTCCTTCGCCTGCATCAGGAAATCGAGAGCGAAGGCACTGATCCAGGGTTCGGCGTCGGCTCCCGGCCCCCACATGCCGAAATTGCCGCCGGGGTTCTGCATGTCGAGCACGGCATCGACCGCATGCTGTTCGCGGTCGCGCAGGGCATTGTCCCTCGGCAGGCCCGCCAAATCCGCCAGATCGTTGAAGAACAGGAGCGGCATGGCGCGGCTCGACGTCTGCTCGATGCAGCCATAGGGATACTTGTCGAGCCATTTCAAGAGGCCCGGCACGTTGGTGAAGCCGTGCGCCGCCGACACGGTCAGCACGACCGTCTGGCTGCCGCGCACGATGTCCGCGACGATGGCTTTGTTGGCGACGTAACTGGCGCCTGCCGGAAGCAGGGCGGTTTCGTCGCGCGCGATATCGAACTGCGGACTGCGCACTTCGATCTGCCAGGAATGGGTCACGGAGAACCCGGCAGGTCCCGTAAGCTTCAACGTGACACTGGCGATACCCATACCGGTGCCGTTGACTTCGACCGGGACGAGGACTCGCTGACCCGCGTTCAGATGTTGCGTGACGACAGTGCGTGCGCCGCCTGCCAAGCCGACGGGTCCGCCGGCCGTGATGGTGGCCACGTAGTCGCCGGGCCTGCCTTCCACGTTGTTCAGGTTGAGGGCGGCCTGCGCCTTGTCGCCGGGCGCCAGGAACCGCGGCAGCACGATGTCGGCCACCACGGGATCGCGCACGGTGAGCGGCCGATCCGCATGACCGAGCTTGCCCCCGCTCACGGCGACGGCCATCAGCCGAAGCTCGCCGTTGAAATCGGGAACATTGATCGGGACGTTCACCATCCCGTTCGCACCGATTCGTACCAGCCCCGAGAACAACGACACGGTCTTGATCGGTACGACGGCCAGCGAACGGCCGCCGAAGGCGTCGCCGCCTTCGCGCATGGCGCCGACCGCGCCCCTTTCCGCCTTGATGAGACGGCCGTAATCGTCGCGCATCTCGACGCCGAGGCGGCGCTTGCCGAAGTAGTAGCCGTTCGGATCGGGCGATTTGAAATCGGTGAGTTGCAGGATGCCTTCGTCGACCGCGGCGAGCGTCAGGAAGCCGCTCTCGCCGGGCGCCAATCCCTTGACCTGGATCGGCAGATTGATCGTCCGGCCGGGCAGTATTTTCTTTGGCCCGCCGATCAGCGTCGCGAGGGTGCGAGGCCCGTTGTCGAGCGAAAGCCAGACCAGCCCGACCGACCGTACCGGCTCGTGCCCCGTGGCGGCGTCGAGCGGACGGTAATCCGTCACCAGCACATAGGCGCCCGCGCCCCAATCGGAGGACACGGGAATTTCGATCGTCGTGCCGCCTGCGGGAACGTCGATCGTCTTCGAGGAGAACACTTTGTCCCCCGCCACGACGATAAGCGCCCTGCCGTCCGCGGACGGCTTGATGCGCACATGCGCGACGTCGCCGGCGCGATAGCTCGGCCTGTCGGCCGCCACCGGAATGCGGTCCGGACGGTCGCCCGCGCTGGATGCCGCCCAGCCGGAATAGTAGCGGTACGAACTGGAGGCGCCCGACCTCGGGTCGGCGAGCGTGAGGCGGTAGGTGCCCCAGGACATGGCCTGGCTCAATTTCACGGGAGCCCCGTCGCCGATCTTCATGGTGCCGGAGGTGATCAGCCGGTCGCGTGTCGTGGACTTGTATTTCCAGGAACCGTTGTCCTGGTACCACTGATAGCTCGTGTCCTCGCGCACCCAGGAATAGGTCACGCCGGACAGCGCAATGCGTTTGCCGTCCGAATCGAGCGCGATGATGCGGAAGCCGGCCCGCTGGCCTTCGGCAACCGACATGCCGTCGAAATCGGGATCGATGCCGATCAGCACGTCGTGATTGCGTACCGGGATTTCCACGGTCTTGGCCGTCGTTCGGCCGCCGGGTTCGTGGATGGCAACCTTGACCATCGCCTTGAGCGGCAAGGTGGTGTCGGTGAGTTCGCCGACCGTGCCCGTGACAACAGTGGCGCCCGCCGCATCGGTTTCCGGCACATCCATCTGGACGTCGACGTCCGAGAAGGTGTCGTCGGCGCGGCCGAACTGCCAGCCTTTGTAATTGTCGAACGGGGTGCGGTCCGTGGTGATGCGTGCTTCGCCTTCGCCCGAGAGGCCGCTGGCAGGTGCGCCGTAAAGGAACCTGCTTTCGGCACGCACTTTGATGGTTTCGCCGGGTTTCACGCTCTTGGTGAGGACGGTGAGCGAGACCTTCAGCTTCTGCGGCACGAAATCCTGCACGTCGAACTGCACGCGCCCGACGGGATCGGCATCCTTCGAAGTGTCGACAAAGGCGGCGATCTGCCAGCGTCCGTGCGGCGCACTGGAGGACAGCGGCAGCTTCCAGGTGGCGGTGCCCGCCAACAGGGCGTTGCCGGGAATCGTGGTGCGGCTCACTTCCATGCTGTCGGGACGGGTGGCGACGAGCGTCAGCGGTGCAGACGCAGCCGCGCCGACGCGGTCGCGCAGCATGGCGGTGAGATACACGGTCTCGCCCGCACGGTAGACGCCGCGTTCGGTGTAGAGATAGGCATCGAGCGGTCCGGGCACTTCGCGCCCGCCGACCCCGCGGTCGGTGAGGTCGAAGGCGGAGCGGCGCAGGTCGATGAAGCTGAATTCTCCGTCGTCGCCATAGGCCATGACCACGACAGGTTCGTCGCCGCCCTTGGCGCGCATCAGGCCCGCGTCGAAATCGGCGCGTCCGTCCGAATCCGTCTTGACGACGGCCAGCTCGTTGTTGTTGCGGGCGACAAGGGAGAGCTTGACCCCCGAGAGCGGCTTGGCGTTGGCATAGGAGCGCACGAAGACGGTGAGCCCGTTCGCGCCCTTGAAGGTGGTCAGCGCCATGTCGGAATCGACGACCCATTGTTCGGCCATCTCGCCCGACTGCCAGTCGTTGTCCTCGTTTTCGGTATCGATTTTCTTGTTGGCGTCCCAGGCGATCAGCACATAGGCGCCGGGCTTGCGGTTCTTGAGCACCTGATCGATCGGGATCAGCGTCACGACGGTGTCGTTCTTGACGTTGGCGACGTCCACCGTGCCCTGCCAGATCAGAGAGCCCTGGTTGTTCTGAATTTCGTTGGCGCTCCAGGAATAGAGCGAGGTCTCGTCCACCGTGCCGCTTTCGATCTGCGACAGCAGACGGTCGCCGACGCGGATCAGCTTGAGCTTGATCTTGGAGACGTTGACGGTGGTGATCGGAACGCCCTGGATGTTCTGGCGCGGCAGGATGATGCCGCCGTTGAACTGGACGATGGAGGGCTTGTCGCGCAACTCGACGGGAACCGTTTCGTCCTCGAGCAGCTTTTCGCCTGTAGCCGAAGGCAGACCCGTCTTGAGCGTGACGTTGTAGGTCTTGCTGAAGTCGAGACCCGACAGGCAGAGCCGCTGATCGACGACGTGCGCGGCGACGCGCGTCGCGGGATCGATGGTGAAGTAGTCTTCGTAGTGGGTATGTCCCGTGGCATCGAGGGCGGCGGTGAAGACGAGGCACGCCTCGGGTTCGGCCTTGGTCGTGTCGATGTCGACTCTGTAGAAGACGAACTCGCCGGCCGCCACGGCCGTTTCGGGTGCGATGCCGGAGCTGAGATAAGTGAAGCCTCCGGCGATGCGCGAGAAGAGTCCCTGGTCCTTGGCGACGCCGCCGGCGGTATGTCTGCCGCCCAGCACATACAGCGTCACGACGACGGCCAAAACGACGGAGACGAGAACGCCGCCGCCTATAAGAATCCATTTACGATATTCACCCATATCGCACCCCCAATTTGTAGCCCGTTCAGAGACTATCGCCGCGGCCCGTCCGCGGCAATTGCGCCAGCGTCATCCGCAATCATGGCAGAGCCGTGTCCGGGAGAAAGCGTCGAAAAATATATATTCGCTGCTGCAACGCAGTGACGTTAGGGGCGGTCAGCGGCGCACCGGGCAGTCGACGCTTCCGGCATGGAAGAGGCAGGTGCGCTCGATCCGGCCGTGCGCGTCGTGGACATCGATCATCCAACCCTCGTCCGTCCTGGTCATCAGCAGGAAGCCGAAGCCGCCGATCGAAAGGCCGTCGGCGATCCGGACGCCCGAATCGCCCTGGAAGACAGTGCCTCTCAGGTTCGACGGGGTCGGGTCGAGCATGTCGCCGCCGAAGCCGGCCACGATCTGCGGCGGGACATGATCGTTTTGGCGGTAGTTGATGGCTTCGAAGGTGTGAATGTGTCCGGCCAGCATCAGTTCCACCGGCGAAGGGATGCCATCCGGCACGGCCGCCATCATGGTGAGATTGCCGCCGACGGGGATTCCCAAGGGACCGGTGATGGGCGCCCAGATGGGACGGTGCAGGACAAGCCAGCTCGGCACCGGCTCGCGCGCCAGCGCCGCGATCTCGCTGCGATAGGCAGGCACCGCGTCGGCGACGACGCTCTCTTCGGGCGCATCCGCATTGTCCATGACGACGAGATTCAGAGTGCCGAGCGGCACCGAATAGGACGGCAGGTGCCCGGTGCAGGGCGCGCCGGCAACATAAGGTGCCGGTCCCAAGAGGCGCAGCCAGCCCGGACCGGCCCGGCTGCATTCCTCATGGTTGCCCCGGACGATGATCCAGGGAGCCGCGGCCAGCAAGGGCCCCGCGGGCTTGAAGAAATCGGCATCCCAGGTCGGCCAGTTGTCGCCCCAGGGCGTGCCTCGGCAGCCGGCGAAATTCGCCGGACAGGCGCTTTCTCTGTAGAGGTAATCGCCGACATGAATGACGAGGTTTGGCTTCAGCTTCGCCGCTTCGGCCGCGATCCGCGCGAACGGCCACTTCTCGGGGTCGCTACAGTCTTGAAGAGAAGTGCCTTTGATCCGGCAGCCCGTGTCGCCGAGAACCACGATGCGCTGCGGATCGAGGGTCGGAAGAGCAAGCGGAACGACGTCGTACTTTACATGCTCGGCCATCTGGTCAAGCCAGCGTTGCCGATCGAATTCGTTGGCTTTCGGACCGGGAACCGGAATGCCGATCTCTTTTTCGATCCATTCCTTCCAGGCAGCCTCACCCGCACCGATTACCGGCGGCGGCGAGTTGTAGCGACGGAACGCGAGTGCGGCCTGTCTGGTGCCGGTCGGGATGGCAGCCCTGCAGGTGGTGAGGAAGCCGGCATCCGCTGCAGCCCGCGGCTGCATAATCGATTCTTTCAGGTCGATAAAAATCGTCGGGCAGGCGTCACCGTCCACGACCGCGCGCGCTTCGAGAATGCCGCCCGGGCCGTACTGGACCCATGCCGAACGCAGCGATCCCTCCTGTGCGATGACCACGCCGGTGTCGATTATTGCGGTCACCTCGACCGTTCGCGGCTTGGGGTGACGGGGGCGCTTGGCGGCGTCGGCATCCTGACCGAGAGCCAGGACGAGGATCGACGCGGCGAGCAGGGAGAATCGGAGAGGCATGGCCTTAGTATGCGGCCCCGAACGCGACGGTGCGATAACCCTACAACTCATCAGGAACATTGCTTACGTGATAAATTTATTATGTAAGCTATAATCCCCAGGACATATAGATTCGGAGTCCGCCTTGCCCCGCGTCTTGAGCGATAGCGATGTTTCCGGCTTCCGCGACCGCGTCTGCGAAACGGCCGCACGCCTGTTCGCCGCCAAGGGCCCGCAAGGGGTCACCATGCGCGAACTGGCGGCAGAGCTTGGGGTCAGCGCCATGACCCCCTACCGCTATTTCCGGGACAAGCAGGACATCCTGGCGGCGGTGCGGGCGCACGCCTTCGACCGCTTCGCCGATACGCTCGAAAAGGCCTACGACCGGCCGGGCACCGTCCTGGAACGGGCCGTCGCCAAACGCGAGGCCTATGTTCGATTCGCGCTGGAGGAACCCGCCTCCTACAAGCTGATGTTCGATTTGTCGCAGCCGGCCGAGGACACCTACCCGGACCTCGTCCGCGCCATGACGCGGGCGCGCGACCAGATGACCTCGCATATCCGCGCCTTTGCCGAGGAAGGACTGATTTCCGGCGACCCCGAGTTGATCGGCCTGGTCATGTGGTCCGCCCTGCACGGCGCTGTGACCTTACATCTCGCCAACAAGCTCTCGCCCGCTTACAAGCATTGCCCGCAATATGGTATCGACCGGATCGTTTCGGAGGCCATGCGCGCCTTGGGAGAAGGGTTTCGGGCCAATAGAGGACGGGAATGAAAACTGAGCACATCGTCACCCTGACCATGAACCCGGCGATCGACGTCAGCGCCTCGGTCAAGGAGATCGTGACCGAGCACAAGCTCCGCTGCCTGAAGGCGCGGCGCGATCCGGGCGGCGGCGGCATCAACGTGGCGCGTACCTTGAAGCGCTTCGGAGCCGATCCGCTGGCCATCTTCCCGATGGGCGGGCCCTCGGGCCACATGCTCGAACGCCTGGTGGCCGCGGAAGAAGTGCGCCATCAGTCGTTCATGATCGCGCGCGATTGCCGCGCCAACTTCACCGCCAACGACCTGAAGACGGGCCAGCAGTATCGCTTCGTGCTGCCCGGACCGACGCTGGGCGAAGAGGAATGGAACGCCGGGCTCGGACTGATGACCGCGGCTGCGTCGAGCGGATACGCAGTGGCGAGCGGCAGCCTGCCTCGCGGCGTGCCGCACGATTTCTACGCCAGGCTGGCACGCAGCCTGCGTGTCGCCGGCGGGGCCAAGCTGGTGCTCGACACCTCCGGTCCCCCGCTCAAGCACGCGCTCGATGTCGGCTGCTATCTGGTCAAGCCCAGCCTCAGCGAGTTCACCGATCTCATCGGCGAAGAGACCGACAATCACGATAAGTATCTCGCCGCCGCACGCAATCTGGTGGTCAACGGCAAGGCCGAGATCGTCGCCCTGACGATGGGCCCCGACGGCGCCATGCTGATCACGCGCGAGGTGTCGCTCTATGCCAAGCCGGTGCCGGTGACGGTGCGCGGGACCGTGGGAGCGGGCGACAGTTTCCTGGGACTGCTCGTCCTGTCGCTTGCCAGAGGCAAACCCTTGGACGAAGCCTTCCGCCAAGCTTGCGCGGCGGGCGCGGCGGCGTTGCTCTCGCCCGGCACGGGTCTCTGCTCGCCGGACGTAGTGGCCCAGCTTGCGCCGCAGGTCGAGATCAAAAAGATGCAGTAGCCGCCCGGACGTGAGGCGTCCAAGACGACGGTGTTACGGTTAATAGCGCGCGCGCCGCCTGACCGGTAGCGCATTCGTGAGCGGCCGGTCGTGGATACCCGATCCGGGAGTTGGTAAAACTCTCCGGGGACGCCGTCGAAAAAGGCGCGCGAAAAGTTCAAAGAGGCATCCGATGACGATTCAAGGCTGGTGCCGGACGGCGCTGTTGCTGGCGCTCGCGGCGGGATTGACGCAAGCGGCGGGCGCAGGCGCGCTCATGCGGTTTCCCACACTCCACGGCGACCAAGTGGTTTTCGTGGCCTACGGCAATCTGTGGCAGGTGCCGCGCAGCGGCGGCGTCGCCAGCCGTCTGACGGCCGACCCCGGCAACGACCTGATGCCGCGCTATTCTCCCGACGGCCGCTGGATCGCCTTCACCGCCAGCTATCAGGGCAATCAAGACGTCTATGTCATTCCGGCCGGCGGCGGGGCCGCCAAGCGGCTGACTTTCCATTCCGACGTGGTCGACAAGGCTCCCACGCGCTGGGGGCCGGACAACATGGTCATCACCTGGACGCCGGATTCGAAGAGTATCGTCTTCCTGTCGCGGCGCATCGCGTGGAACAGCTGGTACGGCCAGTACTTCGCGGTGCCCGTGGAGGGCGGCATGCCGAAACTCCTGCCGCTCGACCGCGGCGGGCTCTTCACCTACGGCCCGGACGGCAGGTCCATCGCCTATAACCGCATCTTCCGCAATTTCCGCACCTGGAAACGCTATAACGGCGGCTTGGCGCAGGACGTCTATACCTACGACTTCGACAGCAGAAAGCTCGACCGCATCACCGATTGGAAGGGCACCGACACGGCGCCCATGTGGTACGGCCGCAAGATCTATTTCCTCTCGGATCGCGATGGGAACCGCCGCGGCAACATCTGGGTCTACGACCTCGACAGCAAAGAATTCCGCGAGGTGACGCATTTCACCGACTACGACATCGACTTCCCCAGCCTCGGCGACGACGCCATCGTGTTCCAGCAGGGCGGCAGCCTGTGGGTGCTCGACCTGCCGAACGAGCAGCTTCACCGCCTCGATGTTTCCGTGCCGGACGACGGCACCCGCACAGGGCCGCGCTATGCCGACGCCGGTAAAGCCATACGCGCCTCCGACACGGCGGGGCAGACCGACTACGCCTTGGCGCCTAACGGCAAACGCGCGGTGTTCTCGGCGCGCGGCGATCTCTTCACCGTGCCGGCCAAGCACGGCGCCACCCGCGACATCACAAATTCGAGCAATGCCGACGAGGATCATCCGAGCTGGTCGCCGGACGGCAGGACCATCGCCTACACCACCGACGTGAGCGGCGAGCAGCAGATCGCCATCCGCCCGGCCGACGGCGGCGTGGAGAAAATCCTCACCCATTTCAAGAGCGGCTTCCTCTACACGCCGATCTGGTCGCCGGACAGCAAGCGCCTGGCCTTCTCCGACGCCAACCACCGGCTCTGGCTGCTCGATACGTCCAGCGGCAAGACCACCGAGGTGGCGATGGACAAATACGGCGAGATTCACGATCAGAGCTTTTCGCCGGACGGCCGTTGGCTCGCCTACAGTCTCACCGGCTCGAACCAGCAGAACGGCATCTGGCTCTACAGCCTGGACAGCGGCAAGGCGACGCTCGTCTCCGAATCGATGAACAACGATTTCGCCCCGGTGTTCTCGCCCGACGGCAAGTATCTGTACTTTCTCTCGCGGCGGCACGAGAACCCGGCTTTGAGCGAAAGCGAGTTCAATGCCGCCACGCTCGAAATGAGCGGCATCTATGTGGCGACGCTGGCGAAAGGCGAGCGCTCGCCTTTCGCCCCGCAATCGGACGAAGGCGCGGTCGAACAGAAGAAAGACGACAAGGCGGAACCCTGGAAGCCCGGCGCCATCAAGCCGATCAAGATCGACCTCGATGGCCTGATGGCCCGCGCGGTGCCGGTGCCGATCCCGCCCGCAGTCATCGTGAGCCTGGAGGCGCGCGGCGACAAGCTGTTCTACATGACGACGCCGCCGGCGACACTCGAAGGGCCGCTGCCCGGGCAGAAAAGCACGCTGCACGTCTACGATCTGAAGGAGCGCAAGGACGCGACGGTGGTCGAGGACATCGAGAGCTACAGCCTGTCGGCGGACGGCGAGAAGGTGCTCTACAAGAAATCCGATCCCGGCCAGAAGTTCGAAATCGTCGACGCCAAGCCCGCTGACGACAAGAGCAAGCCCGACGAGCTCGATCTCACGCATATGCGGGCGCGTATCGAACCGACCCGGGAATGGGCAGAGATGTTCGACAACGCCTGGCGGCTGCAGCGCGACCTGTTCTTCAACCCGGACATGAACGGCGTCGACTGGCAGGCGGTGCACGATTCCTATGCCAGGCTGCTGCCGCTCGCCGGTTCGCGCGAGGACCTCAACTACCTGATCGGCGAAGCCATCGGGGAACTCAGCAATTCGCATACTTATGTCGGCGGCGGCGATGACGGCGACCCGACCACGGCGGTTCCCACCGCTCTGCTCGGCGCCGACTTCGCGCTCGATGCAGCCTCGGGGCGCTACAAGTTCGCCGTCATCTATCCCGGCGACAACACGCGTCCCGCCTACCGCAGCCCGCTGACGGAGCCAGGAGTCGCCGTGCACCAGGGAGATTACCTGCTTGCGGTGAACGGCCAGGAACTGAGGGCGCCAAGCGATCCCGACAGCCTGTTCGTCGGTATCGACGATCAGCCCGTAGTACTGACCGTCTCCGACAAGCCGAACGGCAAGCGGCGCGACGTCACCGTGCAGCCGATCAAAATCGAGCTGTCGGTGCGCGAGAAGGCATGGATCGACCACAACCGCGCGATGGTCGACAGATTGTCGGGCGGCAAGATCGGCTACGTCTATATGTCCGACATGGACTCGCTGGGCATGGAGCAGTTCGTGCGCCAGTTCTATCCGCAAATCCATAAGCAAGCGCTGATCTTCGACGACCGCTGGAACGGCGGCGGTTTCATCGACCAGATCGTGCTCGAACGCCTGCGGCGCATTCTGGTCGGCATGACCACCAACCGCGAAGGCGGAGCCGTGCCCATCCCACAGGAGTTGATCAACGGGCCCAAGGTCTGCCTGATCAACGAGTACTCGGCCTCCGACGGCGATCTGTTCCCCTACTATTTCCGCGAATACGGGCTGGGGCCGCTGATCGGCAAACGGACCTGGGGCGGGGTGCGCGGCATCCGCGGCTATTGGGGCCTGCTCGACGGCGGCTACGTCACGATTCCGGAAGACAGCGTCTACGGCAAGCAGTCGGAATGGGTGATCGAGAACCACGGCGTCGATCCCGACATCGAGGTGGACACCGATCCCGGACAGTTGCTGGCCGGGCACGACGCCCAGCTTGAAGCGGCGGTCGATCATCTGATGGAGGCGCTGGCGAAGCAGCCGCAGACGATGCCGCCGCCGCCCTCGCCCAGGCCGACCTATCCGCCGGCGGGACAGGTGCCGCCGCCGAGCCGCTAGAAGATGTTCTCGACGTAGGCGCGGAAGGCTCCCGCGCGGACGTGGCGCGTGATGGCCTCGATGTCCGGCGCGAAGTAGCGGTCTTTTTCGTAGGGACCCACGAGCGCACGGATGCCGTGGGCCGCTTCCTCCAGCCTGGCCGAGCTTTTCAACGGCCGGCGGAAATCGAGGCCCTGGGTCGCGGCCAACAGCTCGATGGCCACCACGGCGGCGGCGTTCTCCGCCATATCGAGCAGGCGGCGCGCGCCGTGCGTCGCCATCGAGACGTGATCTTCCTGGTTGGCACTGGTCGGCACGGTGTCGATGGACGCGGGATGCGCCAGCATGCGGTTCTCGGCCACCAGGGCGGCGGCGGTCACCTGCGCGATCATGAAGCCCGAGTTCAGACCGGATTCCTTGACCAGAAAGGCCGGTAGCCCGCTCATCGCCGGATCGACGAGGGTCGCCGTGCGGCGCTCGGAGATGTTGCCGATCTCGCACAGCACGATGGCGAGCTGGTCGGCGGCCAGCGCCACCGGCTCGGCGTGGAAATTGCCGCCCGAGACGACGGAGCCGTCCTCCAGCACCAGCGGATTGTCGGTGACGCCCGAGGCTTCGATCTCGAGCGTCTTCGCGGCGGCACGGATGACATCGAGAACCGCCCCCATCACCTGCGGCTGGCAACGGAAGGAATAGGGGTCCTGCACCTTCTCGCAGGGATGCGGGGCTCTGTGGGATTCGCGGATCTCGCTGCCTTGCATCAAGCCGCGCAGCATCGCCGCCACGGCGATCTGGCCGGGCTGGCCGCGCAAGGCGTGGATGCGCGCATCGAACGGCGAGTCGGAACCTTTGAGCGCGTCGGTCGACAGCGCGCCCGCCACGATGGCCGCGGCAAAGACCTTCTCGATCTCGAAGAGACCCGCCAAGGCCAGTGCCGTTGAGACTTGCGTGCCGTTGAGCAGCGCCAAGCCCTCCTTGGGGCCGAGCACGATGGGCTTCAGCCCGGCGCGCTCCAGTGCGAGCGTTGCCGGAAGCTCTTCGCCCTTCCCCCGTGCCGAACCGATGCCGAGCAAGACGCCGGAGAGATGGGCGAGCGGCGCCAGATCGCCGGAAGCCCCGACCGAACCTTTGGACGGGATGCAGGGATAGACTTCCGCATCGACGAGGCGCGCCAGCATCTGCACGGTCTCGCGCCGCACGCCGGAGGCTCCGCGCGCCAGCGAGGCGAGCTTGAGCACCAGGATCAGGCGCACGATGTCGTCGGGGATGGCCGGGCCGACGCCGCAGGCGTGGCTCAATACGAGATTGCGCTGCAAGGCTTCGAGATCGTCTTTGGCAATCGCCTTGTTCGCCAAAAGGCCGAAGCCGGTGTTGACGCCATAGACCGTGGTGCCGCCATCCACGATGGCTTTCACGGCTGCGGCGCCGCGGTCGATGGCCGCCAGTGCGCCCGGCGGCAATTCGATGCGTACCGGCGCTTCATAGGCCGCACGCAACCCGCCGAGGGTGAGTTTTTCGCCGATGTTCATGGCCTGTCTCCCACAGACGGTAGATTAAGGTGTTTCTCGCGCGCGACATCCAGCGCGATATCGTAACCCGCATCGGCGTGGCGCATGACGCCGGTGGCCGGATCGTTCCACAAGACGCGTTCGAGCTTGGTGCGCGCTTCCGCCGTACCGTCGGCCACGATCACCATTCCTGCGTGCTGCGAATAGCCCATGCCGACGCCGCCGCCGTGATGGAAGGACACCCAGGTGGCGCCCGAGGCCGTGTTGAGGAGGGCGTTGAGCAGCGGCCAATCCGACACCGCGTCGGAACCGTCGCGCATGGCTTCGGTTTCGCGGTTGGGGCTGGCGACCGAGCCGGAATCGAGATGGTCGCGGCCGATCACGATGGGCGCTTTCAGTTCGCCCGACGCCACCATGTCGTTGAACTTCACTCCTGCGCGGTCACGCTCGCCCAGGCCGAGCCAGCAGATGCGCGCCGGAAGGCCCTGGAACTTGATGCGCGAACGCGCCATGTCGAGCCAGCGGTGCAGATGCTTGTTATCGGGGAACAGCGCTTTGACGGCCTCGTCGGTGCGGTAAATGTCCTCGGGATCGCCGGAGAGCGCCGCCCAGCGGAAGGGACCGATGCCGCGGCAGAACAGCGGGCGGATATAGGCTGGAACGAAGCCCGGGAAGTCGAACGCATTCTCGACACCCTCGTCGTGCGCCACCTGACGGATGTTGTTGCCGTAGTCGAAAGTGGGGATGCCTTGTGCCGCAAAGGCCAGCATGGCGCGCACATGTTTGGCGATGGATTTGCGGGCGGCCGCGGCGACGACGGCGGGATCGGAGGCGCGACGGGATTCCCATTCGGCGAGGCTCCAGCCTTCGGGGAGATAGCCGTTCGCCGGATCGTGGGCGCTGGTCTGGTCGGTGACGGCATCGGGCCTGACGCCGCGGCGCACGAGTTCGGGCAGGATTTCGGCGGCGTTGCCCGCGAGACCTACGGAGAGCGGCTTTTTCTCGGTGACGGAACGGGAGATCAGCGCCAGCGCTTCGTCGAGATTATCGGTTGCGCAGTCGAGGTATTTCGTTTCCAGCCGTTTCTCGATGCGCGAAGGCTGGCATTCCACCGCCAGCATCGAAGCACCCGCCATCGTCGCCGCCAGCGGCTGCGCCCCGCCCATGCCGCCAAGGCCCGCCGTGAGAATCCAGCGGCCCGAGAGGTCGCCGCCGTAATGTTGGCGCCCTAGCTCGGCGAAAGTCTCGTAGGTGCCCTGCACGATGCCCTGACTGCCGATGTAGATCCAGGAACCCGCCGTCATCTGGCCGTACATCATCAGGCCCTTCTTATCGAGGGCGTTGAAATGTTCCCAGTCGGCCCATTTGGGCACGAGATTTGAATTGGCGATCAAGACGCGCGGCGCACCCTCATGCGTGCGGAAGACGCCGACAGGCTTGCCGGACTGGACGAGCAGCGTCTCGTCGGGTTCGAGTTTCTTCAGCGTTTCGACGATGCGGTCGTAGGCTTGCCAGTTGCGCGCCGCCTTGCCGATGCCGCCATAGACGACCAAATCCTGCGGACGTTCGGCCACCTCGGGATCGAGGTTGTTCATCAGCATCCGCATCGCGGCCTCGGCGCCCCAGGTCTTGCAGACGCGCTCGGGGCCGCGCGGGGCGCGGATGACGCGGGTGTTCTTGAGGTCGCTCATGGCTTGTCCCCGTGCTTGTCCGAACGGCCGCGGAAATAGCGGTTCAGGAGACCGCTTCCGCGGGGTGCATGATGCAATTCCAGCGGATCGGAGACGTCCCAGACGGCGAGGTCCGCGGCTTTGCCGACCGTCAAAGTACCCGTTTCGGCTTCAAGGCCAAGCGCCAAGGCGGCGTTGCGAGTCATTCCGGCGAGCGCTTCGTCGGGCGTGAGGCCGAAGACTTCGCAGGCGACGTCCTTGAGGATCAAAGGCGAGGTCACGGGCGAAGTGCCGGGATTGCAGTCGGTAGAGATCGCGATGGGCACACCCGCGCGGCGCAGCGCCTCGATCGGCGGTTTGTGCGTGTCGCGCAGGTGCTGGAAGGCGCAAGGCAGCAGCACCGCGACGGTTCCCGCGCGGGCCATTGCGGCGACACCCTCTTCGTTCAGATGCTCCAGATGATCGGCCGAAAGCGCCTTGTGCCGGGCCGCCAGCGCACCGCCGCCCATATCCGACAACTGGTCGGCGTGCAGCTTGACGCGCAAGCCGTGGGCGCGGGCCGCCGCGAAGATGCGGTCCACTTCGCCGGGCGTGAAGGCGATGCTCTCGCAGAAAGCATCGACCGCGTCCGCCAGCTTCTCGCGCGCCACAGCGGGGATCATCTTTTCGCAGATCAGGTCCACATATGCTTTCCGGTTGTCCGCATATCCCGGCGGGATGGTGTGCGCGCCCAGGAAAGTGCGCGCTATGCGCATGTGCGCTATTTCGCCGACGCGCTCCGCCACCCGCAGCATCTTCAATTCGTTTTCGAGGTCGAGACCGTAGCCGGACTTGATCTCGATGGTGGTGACGCCTTCCTGCGCCATCTGCCGCGCCCGCTGCGCAGCAGATTCGATAAGAGATTCTTCGCTCGCCGCGCGCGTTGCGTGGACTGTGGACATGATGCCGCCGCCCGCGCGGGCGATGTCTTCGTAGCTCATGCCTTTGGCGCGCATCTCGTGTTCGCGGCTGCGGTCGCCCGCATAAACGAGATGGGTGTGGCAATCGATGAAGCCCGGCAGCACCCAGGCGCCCTCTAACCGGCGTACCGTTGTGGCAATGTCTCCGTGCGGCAGACCCGTCCGCAGGCCGACATAGGTCAAACGGCCGCCCGCGATGCCGATGGCGGCGTCATGGATCGTGCCTTGCGAATCCATCGTGGCCGCGCGGCAATCCAGAAGTAAGAGGTCCCACATCGCTTCGCGGCGTCTTTCTACCGCCGGGCCATGAATTCGGCGAGCGCCGCCGCCACGCGGCGCATCGGCTCTTCGGGACCCACGGTGAGGCGCAGGCAATCGGGCAGATTGTAGTTCGCCACGCCGCGCAGGATCAGCCCGCGTTCGCAGAGGAACTTGTCGGCCTCCGCCGCGGTCTTACCCGGCGTCTTCGGAAATTGGATCAGCACGAAATTGCCGACGCTGTCGTGCACCGTCAGGCCCGTCTTGCGCACGGCCTCGGTAATCCAGGGCAGCCAGCGGTCGTTGTAGGCGATGGAACGCGCGATGTGGTCCTTGTCCTTGAGGGCGGCGACGGCGGCGCATTGGGAGGGGACCGAGACGTTGAACGGATCGCGGATGCGATGCAGCACGTCGGCGACCGCGGGCGGGCACCAGGCCCAGCCGACGCGCAGGCCCGCCAGCGCATAGACCTTGGAGAAGGTGCGCGTCATCACCACGTTGGGATAGCGGCCGACCAGCTCCGCGCCGTCGTCGTAATCGTTGCGCTTGATGTATTCGGCATAGGCCGCGTCGATCACCAGGAGCGTCTCGGGGCTGAGGCCCGCATGCAGGCGGCGCACTTCGGCGGGCGTGAGGTAGGAACCCGTGGGATTGTTGGGATTGGCGAGATAGACCACGCGGGTTTTCGGCGTGACGCGCGCCAGCATCGCATCGACGTCGACGCGCAGGTTCTTCTCGGGTGCAGCCACGGGAATGCCGCTGTTCGAGAGGGCCGCAAGCCGGTAGACGATGAAGGCGTATTCGCTGAACAACACCTCCTCGCCGGGATTGACATAGGCGTGCGCCAGGAGGCTGAGGATTTCGTTCGAGCCGTTGCCGCAGACGATACGCACCGGATCGAGACCGTAGTGTTCGCCGACGGCCTCACGCAGGATTTCCGCCGAGCCTTCGGGATAGATCGACATCGATTTGACGGCTTCTTGATAGGCCGCGACCGCTTTGGGGCTGGGGCCCAGCGCCGATTCGTTGGACGACAGCTTGACCGCCTCGGTCACGCCGGCAACGACGGCCCGTCCGCCGACATAAGGGGCGATGTCGAGCACGCCTGGTCTTGGTGCGAGCGCCATCACTTGCTCTCCTTCACGATCTTTTTGCGGGGCGTCTTGCGAGCGGGCCTCTCGGGCTCTCCGGGGGAAACCGCGTTGCGACCGGCCCGGAAGGCCGCGAGGTTCATCTCCAAGAAGGCCGGTTTCACGCTGGAGCGAATAACGGGTTCCCAGTCGATGGCGGACAGCGCCGCGGATTCGACAAGGGCGCCGAACAAGACGAGGTTCATCACCCGCGGATTGCCTATCTCGACCGCGATATCGGACGCTTCGATCACCGTCGTATCGGCACAGGCTTTCAGGATATCGAGCACGTTATCGGGATAGTCCCTTTGCCCCATCAGGATCGGCGCGGAGGCGATGCGGAAGTCGTTGACGATCACCTTGCCGCCCGGCTTCAGGTATTCGATCCAGCGCAAGGCCTCCATCGTCTCGAACGCCACCAGCGCGTCGGCGCCGCCGCGGCCCACGATCGGCGAATAGACCGCGTCGCCGTAACGGACTTGCGTCGAGACGCTGCCGCCCCGTTGGGACATGCCGTGGACTTCCGCCATCTTCACGTCATAGCCCGCCGCGACGAGCCCCTTGGAAAGAATGGCGGTGACCAGCACCGTGCCCTGGCCGCCGACGCCGACGAGAAACAAGCTTGTGGTCTCACGCATTGGCGGAATCTCCGTTCACCACCGCGCTCCATTTGCAGACCTGGGCGCAGACACTGCAGCCGTTGCAGGCATTGGGGTCGATGCGCGCCTTGCCCGTCGCCCTGTCGAACGACACCGCCGGACAGCCGACGTTGAGGCACATGCGGCAGCCGCTGCAATGCTCTTCCACGACCGTCATGAACTTGGCCTTGTGGGTGTATTCGTCGCGTTCTTCGCGGTCGAGCTTCTTCAGCACGCATGGCCAGCGCACGATGATCACCGAGGCCTCGTCGAGATCGAAGGCCCAGGTCAACGTCTCCTGCACATGCGTCAGGTCCATCGGGCTGATGACACGGACGTGCCGGACGCCAAGGGCGCGTACCACGGCCTCGATGTCGATGGGCGGCGTGGACTCGCCCTGAAGCGTGGTGCCACTACCGGGATTGTCCTGCTGCCCCGTCATACCGGTGATGCGGTTGTCGAGGATGCAGGTGATGGTATTCGATTTGTTGTAGACGGCGTTCATCAACGAGGCGATGCCGGTGTGGAAGAAGGTCGAGTCGCCGATCGTCGCCACCACCCGTGTGCCGTCGCCGAATTTGTTGAACACCTTCTGCGCGCCGTGCGCCATGCTGGGCCCCGCACCCATGCAGATGCAAAGGTCGAGCGCCTTGAGGGGTTCGTTGCCGCCCAGCGTGTAGCAGCCGATGTCGCCCGAGATGACGACGCTGCGCCGCCGCGCCAGCTTGCCGAGCTCGTAGAAGAAACCGCGATGCGGACAACCGGCGCACAGCACGGGCGGACGCGGCACCACGGGGCTCATGTCGGCCCGGATGGTTTCCGGCTCGCGGCCGAGCAGCGCCCTGGCGACGATGGCCGGATCGAGCTCGAAAATCCTCGGAATCTTCTCCTTGCCGATGCAGGTGATGCCCTGTTGGCGGATGAAATCCTCGAGATAGGGATCGAGCTCCTCGACGACGTAGAGGACTTCCACCTTCGAGGCGAAGTCGCGGATCAGGCGCACCGGCAAAGGATGGGTGAAGCCGAGTTTGAGATACGACGCCGTGTCGGCAAACACCTCGCGGGCGTATTGATAGGCGATACCCGAGGTGACGATGCCGATCTTGGGGCCGTTCCACTCGATGCGGTTGAATTCGCAGGTCTCGGAATATTCGGCAAGGCGCTTGAGGCGGGCTTCCAGCCGGACGCGGTGACGCCGCGCCAACGCGGGCACCACGTCGAACTTCGTCAGGTTGAGGGGGCAGAGCCGCCGCGGGCCTTCCTGGCGCTTGCCGAGATGGACGAGGCTCTTGGAGTGGCAGATGCGAGTCGTCATGCGGAACAGGACGGGGGTGTCGAAGTTCTCGCTGATGTCGAAGGCGGCCTTCATCATGTCCTTCGATTCCTGGCTGTCGCTGGGCTCCAGCATGGGAATCTTCATGAAGGGCGCGTAGTGGCGGTTGTCCTGCTCGTTCTGCGAGGAGTGCAGGCCCGGATCGTCGGCGGAAACCAGCACCAGGCCGCCGTTTACTCCCGAATAGGCGGCGCTGAACAAGGGGTCGGCGGCGACGTTGACGCCCACCATCTTCATCGCCGCCAGCGCCCGCCCGCCCGCGATCGACGCGCCGAGGGCGCTTTCGAAGGCCACCTTTTCGTTGGGCGCCCATTCGGCGATCACATCGTCGCGAAATTTGCAGAGCGTCTCGAGAATCTCGGTGCTCGGCGTGCCCGGATAGGCGGAGGCGTAGACGACCCCGGCCTCGTAGGCGCCCTGGGCGACCGCTTCGTTTCCGGACAGCAGCGTGACCTTTGGCGAACTCATCAACATCGGCGTCACTTTCCCAATTCCCGAACCGTCTCTTCGCCGCGCAGCACCCGCAGCACGCCTTCTACCATTGCCGGAAGCTCGTCCTCACCAGGATAAACGCTTATGGGGGCAATCCAGCCGACGAAGCGGCGCAGATTTTCCACCAGCATCCCGGAATGCGCCATGCCGCCGGTGAGGAGCAGAGCGTCGACGCGGCCGGAGAGGACGGCGGCCATCGCACCGATCTCCTTGGCGATCTGGTAGACCATCGCCTCGAACACCGCGGCGGCTTTGGCGTCGCCGCCCGCGATGCGCCGTTCGACCTCCGCAAGGTCCCGCGTGCCGAGATAGGAGTAGAGCCCGCCTTCGCGGAACAGGGCCGTCTCGACTTCTTTATATGTGGTGCGTCCGTTGAAGCAGTGCGCGGCGAGCCGCATCGCCGGAACCCCGCCGGCACGCTCGGAGGAGAAGGCGCCTTCCTCGCGCGAATTCGTCACGTCGATCATCCGCCCGCCTTCATGGGCCGAGATCGAAATCCCGCTTCCCAGATGCGCCACGATCAGGCGCAAGGATTCATAAGGACGCTCCGCCTTCCTTGCGTAGCACTTGGCGACCGCCTTGGTGTTCAGCGCATGGGAAAGGCATTCCCGCTCGATCAGCGCGGTTCCCGAATAACGCGCCCTCGCCGGCCATTCGTCCACCGACACCGGGTCCACGATATAAGCCCCAGTCCCGGCGTGCTTTGCGACGGCAACCGCAAGGAACGCTCCGAGATTGGCGGCGTGTTCGCCGCGTTCTGATCGGCGCAGTTCCTTCAGCATCGTTTGGTTGACGCGGTAAGTTCCCCCAGGCAGCGGACGCAGCAGGCCGCCGCGCCCGACCACACCGGAGAGGCTCTTCAGATCGAAAGCCTGTAATTCTCGTTCGATGAGAGCGCTGCGGAATTCCTGCTGATCGAGGACCGGCCGTCCGGCAAAGCGTGCCATCTCGCGGTCGTCGTGGCGCAAATTCGCGACGTGAAGCGGTTCTTCGCCGCTATAGAGGCCGATCTTGGTCGAGGTCGACCCCGGATTGATGGCAAGGATTTTCGGTTCAGCGGTTGCCATAGACCACCCCGAGCGCGATGGCGTTGACTTTGTCGTCGGCACTCTCGACACGCGACGGAATGAGGATGGGCACCTTGGCGCCGACCACCACATGGGCGCACTGCGAGCCGCCGAGATACTTCACGGCCTTGCCGAGCAGGTTCCCGGCTTCGATCGAGGGCACCACCATGCAGTCGGCCTGCCCCGCCACGGGATTGCGGATACCCTTGGCTTCGGCGGCGGACTTCAGCAGCGCGTTGTCGAGGGCGAAGGGGCCGAACACGTCGGCGTCGCCGAATTCGCCCTTGCCCCCCATCTCAGCCAGGGCGGCAGCATCCAGCGTCGAGGGCATGGCCTCGGAAATGGCCTCGGTGGCGCTCATCACGGCGATCTTCGGCCGCTCGAAGCCGAGGCAGCGCAGAACCTCGATGGCATTGAGGACGATCTGTTTTTTCTGTTCGAGATTAGGCGCGATGTTGAGGCCGCCGTCGGTGATGGCGACCAGCCGCGTGCCGCCCGAGAGCGTGTCTTCATATATAAGGACATCGCTGAGCAGGCGCCCCGTGCGCAGACCCGCCGTCTTGTCGAGCACGGCGTGCAGCAGCTCGTCGGTGCGAAGATGGCCTTTCAGAAGGATGTCCACGCGGCCGGCTTTGGCCATCGCAACGCCCGCCTCAGTCGCATCCTTTACGGCAACGATTTCAGCCTTTTCGAGCAGTTCGTCCTGCCCCGCAGCGGCGCTGCGGATATTCCCTTCGTCGCCGATGAGGACCGGCAGTGCGAGGCCGAGCCGCAAGGCATCGGCGGCGGCGCCCAAGGCGACGGGATCGTCCGCCATGACCACGCCGACGCGCTTGGGTCCCAACCGGCGGGCCCGCTGTCTCAGTTCGGCGAAGGAGAGGACGGCGCTCAAGGGTATCTGCCTCCGGTCTCGAAGAGCTTGAAGTCTATCAGGAATGAGTCTTCGCCGTCATACCGGGCCGCAGCCGGTGACGAACGCTGCCAGACGTGCGCCAAATGCAGAACCCGGTTACCGCCGACGCATATATCTTTTCGTCAAACGGCCGGTATGCGGCACGCGAATCGTTCGTCCCGAATCGGGGCGGACGCATCTTTGTTTCGGGGTGAAACGATCGGGAGCTCCCCGAGGGTCCTGTAGGTGGTGCCCCCGATGCGACAGTTTAACTTTGCGAAATCGCCCGCCGCGCCGCTGGAGTAAGCTCGCTTCAAACAGAAGCCGTTCCGAAGGGAACGCTCAAGGAGGAATTATGGCCAGCACGACTGCCACGCCGTTCGGGACATCTTCGAACGATTACATCGACCAAGTCATCAGCCAGGTGAAGGCGAAGAACCCGGCCGAACCGGAGTTTCATCAAGCCGTCAGGGAAGTGCTCGATTCCCTGCGCCTCGTCCTGAAGCGCCATCCCGAGTATCAGTCCGCGAAGATTCTCGAACGCATCGTGGAACCGGAACGCGTCATCCTGTTCCGCGTGCCGTGGATCGACGACCACGGAAACGTGCAGGTCAATCGCGGCTTCCGCATCGAGATGAACAGCGCCATCGGTCCCTACAAGGGCGGCCTGCGCTTCCATCCTTCGGTCAATCTCGGCATCCTGAAATTCCTCGCCTTCGAGCAGGTGTTCAAGAACTCGCTCACCACCCTGATGATGGGCGGCGGCAAGGGCGGCTCGGACTTCGATCCCAAGGGCAAGAGCGACAACGAAGTGATGCGCTTCTGCCAGAGCTTCATGACGGAACTCGCCCGCCACATCGGACCGGACACCGACGTGCCGGCCGGCGACATCGGCGTGGGCGGCCGCGAGATCGGCTATCTGTTCGGCCAGTATAAGCGCCTCAAGAACGAGTTCACCGGCGTGTTGACCGGCAAGGGCCTCAACTGGGGCGGCTCTCTGATCCGGCCCGAAGCGACGGGATACGGCTGCGTCTACTTCGCCGCCGAGATGCTGAAGACCAAGGGCGACTCGCTGGAAGGCAAGGAATGCCTCGTCTCCGGCAGCGGCAACGTCTCGCAGTACACCGTCGAGAAGCTGCTCGACCTCGGCGCCAAGCCGATCACGTTGTCGGATTCCAGCGGCGTCATCTTCGATCCCGAGGGCATCGACCGCGAGAAGCTGCATTGGGTCATGGAACTAAAGAACATGCGCCGCGGCCGCATCCGCGAATATGCCGAGAAGTTCCGCAAGGCGGAGTTCCTCCCGACCAATGTCGAGCTGGACCATAATCCGCTGTGGAAGATCAAGGCCGACTGCGCCTTCCCGAGCGCCACCCAGAACGAGATCAACGCGGCGGACGCCGCCAATCTCATCAAGAACGGCTGCAAGCTGGTCTCCGAAGGCGCCAACATGCCGTCGACGGCAGATGCCACCAACCTGTTCCTGGACGCCAAGATCTTCTACGGCCCGGCCAAGGCGGCAAACGCCGGCGGCGTGGCCACTTCGGGCCTTGAGATGTCGCAGAACAGCATGCGGCTCGGCTGGACGCGCGAAGAGGTAGACAAGCGGCTGCACACCATCATGTGTGCCATCCACAAGACCTGTTACGACACGGCCGAAGCCTACGGCACGCCGGGTAACCTGGTGAACGGCGCCAATATCGGCGGCTTCCTCAAGGTGGCCAACGCCATGATGGATCAGGGACTGGTGTAGAACGCCATTGTCATCCCGGACGCGTCTGGAGCCGAACCGGCGACGGACGCGATCCGGGACCCACTTCCAAGCGCGCGCCTGCATTGGGGTGGGTCCCGGCCCTCGCGCCGTTCTTCGCAAGCTCAGAACGACGTTCGGCCGGGATGACAGTCTGTGCTAGTTTGCTGCCATGCGCACTGACGAGATGGACGCCGAAAGACTCTTCGAGGGCTTCGAAGAGCTGGAGATGTTCCGGGTCCACAATATCCTTCTGGTCTCCAGCCTCTACGACTCCTTTATCCTGCGCGAGGACGGCCGGCTCAACGAGCTGTTGATCGGCGAATCCCTCGAACTCAATCTGCAGCATCCGCCGGGCATCACACATGTCTCGAACGGCGCAGAGGCGCTGGAACTGGCGCGCACCCAGCCGCGTTTCAACCTTATCGTCACCAACCTCCACGTGGGGGACATGGACGCCGCCACATTGGCCCACGAAGTCAAGGCGGCGGGCCTCGACGTTCCCGTGGTGGTGCTCGCCTACGACTATCGCGAGATCGAGACTTTCCTCGCCCAGCATCCGGTGACGGACATCGACCGCATCTTCCTGTGGCAGGGCACGCCGCGCGTCCTCATCGCGATGATCAAGTACATCGAGGACAAGCGCAACGTCGAACACGACACCGAGACCATGCGCGTGCCGGTGATCGTCGTGGTCGAGGACAATATCCGCTACTATTCCTCGTTCCTGCCGGTGATCTACACCGCGATGATCACCCAATCGCGCCGGGTGATCAGCGAAGGCATCAATGTGGCGCACAAGCTGTTGCGCTTCCGCGCCCGGCCCAAGCTGCTGCTCTGTTCCGACTACGAGGACGCTTCCGAACAGGTCTCGAAGTACAAGGACTATCTGCTCGGCATCATCTCGGACGTGGAGTTCCGCCGCGGCGGCGAGTTGCAGCCCGCGGCCGGTTTCGAGCTGGCGCATATGGTTCGCGAGCTGGTTCCCGACGTGCCCATCGTGCTGCAATCCGGCCGCGCCCAGCACAAGGCCCACGCCAAGGCCGAAGGCTTCTCGTTCCTGCGCAAGCGCTCGCCAACTCTCTTGGAAGACTTGCGGCGAATCCTGACAGAGCAGTTTTCGCTGGGAGACTTCGTGTTCCGCCTGCCCGACGGCAAGGAGGTGGGGCGCGCCGCGGACCTGAATGCGCTGGTGAGATTGCTGCACATCGTTCCGGCGGAGAGCATCGCCTATCACGCCGCCCGCAACCACTTCTCCCATTGGCTGATGGCGCGCACCGAGGCGGCGCTGGCGCAGAAGCTGCGGCCGCGGCGCATCTCCGAGTATCCCAGCCTGGAAGACCTGCGGCACGACATCCTGGAATCCATCGCCGAGTACAGGCGCGAGCAGAGCCAGGTGCTGATCGGCGACTTCAACCGCATCACTTTCCAGCCGGAGCCTTCGCACTTCCTCAGGCTGGGCGGCGGTTCGCTGGGCGGCAAGGCGCGGGGCCTCGCCTTCGTGCGCCACCTGCTGCACACCAGCCGCATCACGGGCAAGTTCCCGGGCGTGCACATCGGCGTGCCGGCCTCGATGGTGCTGGCGACCGATTTGTTCGACGAGTTCGTGGAGAAGAACAAGCTGCTCGACGTGGCGCTGCACAACACCGACGAAAAGGAGCTGGAACGGCAGTTCCTGGCAGCCCCCCTCCCCCATAGCCTGGAACTGGATCTGAAAAGGCTGCTGGAGGACGTGCGCCACCCCATTGCGGTGCGGTCGTCCAGCCTGTTGGAAGACTCGCAGTATCAGCCTTTCACCGGCGTCTATCAGACCTACATGCTGGCCAACCAGCACGAGGACATTGCCGTGCGCACCCGGCAGCTCTCCGAGGCCATCAAGCGCGTCTACGCCTCGACCTTCAGCCAGCACGCCAAGCGCTATGTGCGCGCCACGCCTTACCGCCTGGAGGAAGAGAAGATGGCGGTGATCCTCCAAAGCGTGGTGGGGGCGCGGCACGGCACGCGGTTCTATCCCGACCTTTCCGGCGTGGTGCGCTCCCACAACTTCTACCCCGTGCTGCCGATGACGACGGGCGACGGCATCGCGGCGGCGGCGCTCGGCCTCGGCCGCACGGTGATAGAGGGCGGCAAGTGCCTGATGTTCTGCCCGCGCTATCCCCAAAACCTCATCCAGTTCTCCACCGTGGACGACATGCTGGCCAATTCGCAGGTGGCGTTCTGGGCGCTCGATATGGAGCAGCGCGCTTCGGCCGGGCTGCGCGAGGTTTCCTACGGGCTCGAGGTGGCGGAGGCCGACGGCACCTTGCAGGCGCTGGGCTCCACCTATTCCGCCGACAACAACGCCGTCTATGACGGGCTCGGCCGCGCGGGCTCCAGGATCGTCAGCTTCGCCCCGATCCTCAAGCACGAGGTCTTCCCGCTGGCCGCCATCCTCGACCTCTTGATGACGACCGGCGCCGAGGCGCTGGGACGACCGGTGGAGATCGAGTTCGCCGCCAGCTTGGCGCGCGCGCCGGACGAAGCGTCGGAGTTCGGCTTCCTGCAGATCCGCCCGATGGCGCTGTCGCGCGAGGCCGAAGAAATCCGCATGGACGAGGTCGATCCGGACCGGCTGATCTGCCAAAGCTCGAAGGTGCTGGGGCACGGGCGCATCCAGAACATCCGCGACATCGTCGCCGTCGACATGCACCGCTTCGAGCGCGCCAAGAGCCAAGAAGTGGCGCGCGAGGTCGCCCATCTCAACGCCAAGCTCACTGAGAGCGGCACGCCCTATATCCTGATCGGCGTGGGACGCTGGGGCTCGAACGATCCCTGGCTCGGCATTCCGGTGGCGTGGGACCAGGTTTCGGGCGCGCGCGTCATCGTCGAGGCGGGCTTCAAGGACATGCGCGTGACGCCTTCGCAGGGCAGCCACTTCTTCCAGAACCTGACGGCGTTCAGCGTCGGCTACTTCACGGCCAATCCCGACGCCGGCGACGGCTTCGTGGACTGGCAATGGCTGGCGTCGCAGCCCGCCGTCAGCGAACGCGGCTGCGTGCGCCATCTGCGCACCGAAAAACCGCTGCTGGTCGTCATGAACGGCAAGCTGGGCCGCGGGGCGATCTTCAAACCGGAAACGTGAAGGGCGGCGCTGCACACAACGCAGCCTTAAATGCCAAAAGCGGAAAGGACATCGCGTCCTTTCCGCTTCCGGCTAGCTACGGCAGGCAAGCCCAATCCGCCGCGGCGGCAAAGAGACATGCACCTTTGCTTTTCAACGGACCCCGCGGGACCGCACATCCTGCGCCTGGCGCCCCGCCCTCGAGCGGCGGCGCGACCCGCTTCGTGCCTTGCACGACAACGGGCGGCGATCCTGATGCGGTCCCTTGCGGAGGCGCGCGAGCGCGCATCCTTCGGTCCTGTATGTTCTCGCGCCGGTGCGGATCGGAGCCTTCGCGAAAGACCCTTGGCCGCTGTTCTGCCGTTCTGCTTCCTTTTCCAAACAACAGGAGGGATATGGGAACGGATAAGGAACGTTTCAAGGGGTATGCAGCAGATTCAACGATCACGAAATGTTACGACATCGAGACGCATTATCGTTTTAGTGTGGGGAGGCTGGGCTTTGGAGTGAAGCGACGCGGAACCCTCCCCTCACGTTCCTCGCGCGGCACTCGCCAGGGCGCAAGCCGTTCAAAACCGCGCATGATCAACCGTTGCTTCTGTAATGGATAAGCTGTCACCGGATTCTGTCACCGGATTCTGCCAAACTGACGTGTTATGCGATTTTGGACTATTCTATTTTCGTATTTATCTTCTGTGCGCATGATGCGCAAAAGTGTCCATACTCGCGATTACGCGACGTTCTTAGAACTTCTGATAGAAGTTCGACGTAAGGCTGGTTTCACACAAGCTCAACTGGGGCAGAACCTGCCATTTGAACAACCAAGCATCAGCAAAATCGAACGTGGCGAACGTCGCTTGGACGTCATTGAACTCAAGATGATTTGCGAACGTGTCGGATTATCGCTTGGGAATTTTGTTTCCGAGCTAGAAAAACGAATTGCAAAAAAAAATGGCAAATAAGCTGACACCAGATGAAGCCATGAAGCTTCTCACCCGACGCTACATGGCAGAACCAAGTGCGCTTATTGCTGTACTGTGCCCTCTGCTCATCCCCATACGCACTCTAGACAAGAAAATCTTCATAGCGGACGGGACGACCCACGCCCGAGCAAGCTTTACCGTGAATGTGACCAGTGAAAACGCCGTTGTGTTGGTACGAGGGCGCACCGGGAAGTTTGTTCCTGCGAGCTATGGTAGCGGAGAACCGGGATGGAGGGAAATCGCTAAGAGCATGAACTGCACCCTTCTGCTGAGATACGTAAATCAGGGAAGTAATTCAATGGCACTGCTGCAAGCATATTCCGGTGACATATTACTTAATTGACTTATCCGCCACCCGCGCATAAGTTCGCCACATGGCTAGATTGGCAAGAGTCGTGGCGGCGGGCGTGCCGCATCTGGTGACGCAGCGCGGCAACCGCGACCAGAAGGTGTTCTTCGGCGAGGACGACTGCGCGCTCTACAAGGAGTTGCTGCACGAGGGCTGCCGCGCCGCGGGCACCGAGGTGTGGGCTTATTGCCTGTTGCCCAATCGCGTTCACCTGATCCTGGTGCCCTCCGACGAGGACGGGTTGCGCGCCGCGCTCGGCGATGCGCACCGGCGCTATACGCGGCAGATCAATGCCCGCAAGGGCTGGCGCGGCTTCCTTTGGGCCGGGCGCTTCGCCTCGTGCCCGATGGACGAGGACCATCTCCTCGACTGCGCGCGCTATGTCGAACTGGCCCCGCTGCGGGCGAAGCTGGCGCGGCGGGCGCGCGACTGGAAATGGTCGAGCGCGCGGGCGCATCTGGTGCGCAAGAACGACGGGCTGGCGATGGTAAAGCCGCTGCTCGCCCTGGCGCCCGATTGGGCGGCGTTCCTGGCCGAAGGACTCGAGAAGGACGCGCTGGAGGCGATCCGCAAGGCCGAGAGCACCGGCCGCCCGCTGGGCTCTGTGCCGTTCGTCAAACGGCTGGAGAAGCGGCTCGGGCGCACCCTCGCCCGCCGCAAGCCGGGGCCCAAGCCGAAGAAACGGGGCCGATCCCCGCGTCCGGTAAGGTCAAAAACCTCAACCTTCCGGTAACCGGCCGCTAACAAGCATGGCCGTAGGATGATCCCGGAATCGGGACTCCGCGGGCCGGAAAATGCCGTACAACAGCGACAGATCGAACAGGCGGGCCATCGCCGTTCCGGCGGAGGTCCACGAGGACTGGCTCGACATCGAGGGCGAACCTGCTCTGCCCGGCCGGCTGGCGCTGATCGAGTGGAGCGAGTCCCATCCCCTGGCGGTGATTGCGACGGCAGCCGTCGCTCTCTGGGCGCCGATCATCGCCGCGCTGTGCTTCGGGTGAACTAGCCCGATCTTCCCAAATAGCCAAGACGCGGCAAAGCGCGTGCCTGCCCGGCTGGGTTCTCGCCGGGCTTGACTGTAACAATCGTTTCATGTAACACTCGTTACATGAGCGAACGGCGCGATGTCCTGATCGAAAAGACCGTGGACTATCTAAAGCGGCGCGGCCTTGCCGGGCTGTCGCTGCGGCCGCTGGCGGCGGAGATCGGCACCAGCGCCCGCCTCTTGATCTTCCATTTCGGTTCGCGCGAGGGGCTGATCGAAGCCGCCATGTGCGAAATCCGCCGCCGCTTCCAGAACTCCTTCAAGCACCACTACGCCGCCGCCGGGCGCAACGCCAACGTCATCCAGAGCTTCTGGAACTGGGCGACGCATCCGTCCAACCTCGGCTATGTGCGCCTCATGTTCGAAGCGCAGGTGCTGGCGCTGCAAGATCCCAAACATTACGCGCGTTATCTCAAGAGCACCTCGGACGGTTGGGTCAAGGTGATCGAGACCTCGCTGGGGCCAAGCAAGGACAGCCGCGCCGCGGCCACGCTCTGCATGGCCGTGGTCGACGGCCTAATGCTCGAATATATGGGCACGGGCGATGCGCGGCGTACCGGTAAGGCGCTCAGGCTTTTCCAGGACATCATGGCGGAGCACGCCTCAAGAAAAGGATCGAAACGATGACGACGGACGACGCGGCGCACCCCTTCGAGCCGGTGGCCGGCAGGCTCCATTTCATCATCTTTCTCGGCATCGTGGCGGCGGTTACGGCGGCTGGGTTCCTGGCGCAACAAGGCACCGCCGCCGGGACGGGCCATCTCGACCTGCTGCCGATTTACGTCTCGGCGGCGCTGCTCGACTGGCTGCTGTTCTTCTTCTGCTGGCGGGGCGTCCGGCGCCGGGGCGGGACGCTGCGCACCATTGTCGGCGGCCGCTGGCCGACAGTGTGGCATGCGCTGCGCGACTTGGCGATCGGTGCCGCCTTCTGGGGGGCCTTCACCGGCCTGACCTGGTGGGCGAGCCGGTATCTGGGATGGAACGACACCAGTAAAATCGTCGAAGCCATTCTGCCCAAGACGCCCATCGAGATCGGCACGTGGTTCGGCGTGTCGCTGACGGCGGGTTTTTGCGAGGAGTTTGTGTTCCGCGGCTATGTGCAGAAGCAGCTGCGCGCCTATAGCGGCAACATCGTGCTCGCCGTGATCGGCCAGGCGCTCGTCTTCGGGGTAATGCACATCTATCAGGGATGGTCCGCCACGCTGGGCGTGACCGCCTTCGGACTGACGTTCGGCCTCCTCGCCGCCGCGTGCAAATCGCTGCGCCCCGGAATGATGGCACATGCCTGGGAAGACATCTGGAGCGGCTGGCTCTCGGGCGTCCTGTTCCACTGAAGCCCGGCAAAACAAAAGGGCGCGTCCGGCGGGCGCGCCCTCTCGTCATGCGTTTCCCCTCTTGTACCTAGTTCGTCTGCCTTCTCAGGAAGGCCGGGATTTCGATCTGTTCGTCCCGCTTGTGATCGGGGAAGAGATCGTCGGGCTTGGCCGTGGCCGGACGCGGCGGCTCGGCCTGGGCCACGGCGCGCGGCTGCGGCATGGGACGCGGGGCGGGCTGGGTCGGACGCGGGGTAGGCTGGGCCGGACGCTGCACCATTTCCGGTTCGACGCGCGGCTCTTCCTTGGGCTTCTTGCTGCGGCCGAACAGACCCCAGCTGCGGCGCTCCGGCGCTTTCGGCGTCTCGCCACGCATCGGACGCACACCCATCGGGATCGGCGGATACTCTTCGAGGGGCTGCGGCTCCACGATCGGGGTTTCTTCGCCCCCCAGGATCATGGCTTCGACGTCGGAAGGCGGCACGGCGCCGATCCCGCTCGCCAGCGCTTCGATCTGAATTTGCACCTGGTTCGGCGCCATCGTTGCGGCCATCGCGGCCGCCTTGGCCGCTTCCATCGCCTTCGGTACCGGTTTCAGATGCGGACGCAGCGGCTCGACGTTCTTCGGCATGCGGATGTCGCCGGCGTCGATGCCGGTGGCGATGACGCTGACGCGGATGCGCCCTTCCATGTTGTCGAGGATGGAGTTGCCGAAAATGATGTTGGCGTCGGGATCGACCTCGGCGCGGATGCGATTGGCGGCCTGCTCGACCTCGAACAGCATCAGGTCGGGCCCGCCCGTGATGTTGATAAGCACGGCGCGCGCGCCCTTCATCGACACGTCGTCGAGCAGCGGATTGGAGATGGCCATGTCGGCGGCTTTGACGGCGCGCTCCTCGCCCTCGGCCTCGCCGGTGCCCATCATCGACTTGCCCATCTCGGAGATCACTGCACGGACATCGGCGAAATCGGGGTTGATCAGGCCCGGCGTGACGATCAGGTCGGTGACGCCGCGCACGCCGGCATGCAACACCTCGTCGGCCATCGCAAAGGCCTGGGCGAAGGTGGTGCGGTCGTTGGCTACGCGGAACAGGTTCTGGTTGGGGATGACGATCAGGGTATGGACGTATTGCTGAAGCTCGACGATGCCCTTCTCGGCGATGCGCATGCGCCGCTCGCCCTCGAAAGCGAAGGGCTTGGTAACGACGCCGACGGTCAGGATGCCCTGCTCGCGCGTGGCGCGCGCGATCACAGGCGCGGCGCCGGTGCCGGTTCCCCCGCCCATGCCGGCGGTGATGAACACCATGTGCGCGCCGATGAGATGCTCCATGATCTCGTCCAGCGACTCCTCGGCGGCGGCACGGCCGATCTCCGGCTGGGCGCCCGCGCCAAGGCCCTCGGTCACGTGCGGCCCGAGCTGGACGCAATGTTGCGCCTTGGACTGCGACAAGGCCTGCGCGTCGGTGTTCGCTGCGACAAGCTCCACGCCCTCGAGCTTGGCCGCGATCATATTGTTGATCGCGTTGCAACCCGCTCCGCCGACGCCCAACACCGTGATACGGGGACGCAGTTTCGGGGACTCGGGCGCCTTAAGATTGATCGCCATATTTACTCTCCTTGGCTTTGCACTTGTCCGTCGCCATTGCCCAAGCGAATCACTTTCTTATTTGTTGAATCATCCGAGCAGCCCTCCGGTCAACCGGTAGAGCCATCCTTTCGAGCTTGAAGCTTCCTCGTGCGAGGCGAGTTCCGGATTGAGCATGTCGGGCGGCATCGTCGCCCCCGCCATCAAGAGGCCGATCGCCGTCGCGTAGTCGGGACCCACGGCAGACGCCGGCAGGCCGGTATAGCTCCTGGGTTTGCCGACGCGCACCTGCTTGTTCAGCACCCGCCCGGCCAGTTCGCGTGACCCGGCAAGCTGGCAGGCTCCGCCGGTCAGCACCACCCGGCGCCCGGCGACGACGTCGTAGCCGGAATCTTTCAGCCGCGTCTGCACTTCGCCGAAAATCTCCTCCAGGCGCGCCTGGATGATGCGCGTCAGCATGGAGCGCGGCACGCGCAGGTCGGATTCCTCGCTGTCCTCGCCCATCTGCGGCAACGAGACGACGTCGGCGCCGATCTCGAGATCGCCCAGCGCCGCGCCGTAGAGCACCTTGGTGCGTTCCGCCGCGGAAAGCGGCGCCGTCAGCATGCGGGCGAGGTCGGCGGTGACCTGCTGGCCGCCGATGGGCACCAGATCGACGTGCACCAGATGCCCTTCCAGGAACACCGCGATGGAGGTGATCCCGCCGCCCATGTCGATCAGGGTGGCGCCGAGCTGCATCTCGTCTTCGGTGAGGACGGCAAGTCCGCTGGCATAGGGCGCAGCAAGGCAGGCGCCGACGTTCAGATGGCAGCGCTCCACCGCCAGCTTGAGATTGGCCAGCGGCCCCGGCTTCACCGCCACCGCATGCATCGCCACGCCGATGCGCTGGCCGTACATGCCGAGCGGGTCGCGCACATTGCGCGCCTCGTCCACCACATAGCTGGTGGGGGCGCTCTGGATGACGACATAGCCTTCGGCCTGGCAGCGGGAGCGTCCCTCTGCCAAAAGGGCGCGCAGATGCGCGTCGGTGACGAGTTCTCCTTCCAGCGCGACGACGGCACGCGAGGCGAGGCTGACGGGGGTGCCGCAATTGACCGACATCAGCACGTTCTGGATGCGCGCGTCGGCCATGTTCTCCGCCGCCGCCACGCAGTCGCGGATGGCCTCCTCGGCCGCGTTCAATTCGGTGATGGTGCCGCTCCGCACGCCCCGGCTCTCGCGCAGCGCCGCACCCATGACGCGCAAGGCGCCGGGCTCGGCGCGGGCGATGAGGCACACCACCTTGGACGAGCCGATGTCGAGGACCGCCACCAGTCCCGTGCGATACGCCGGAATCCCGTCGCCGGATTTGAGCCGCACCGTTTCCCCCATCAGATCGAACTCCCTGTAACGGCCTTTTTGTCCTTGTCCGCTCCGACGGTCCGGCGCACGAAGAAATAATGCGTCGGGGAGCGCAGATCGATTTCGCGTATGTCGGCATCCAGGATGTGCTTGTCCACGATCAGGCGCTCGAGGTCGGCAAGCTGCTTCTGCCAGCCGGTCTCCGGCAGCTTGACCGTTACTCCGTCGGCGAGAAGCAGGTTCCAGCGGCGCCCCGACTGGAGCTGGTAGGCCTCGACGCGGGCGGCAATCGCCCGGTGCTGCCCCACCGCCTCGACGAAGGGCTCGGCCGCCTCCGGAGCGCCATCGCCCACCAGCAGCGGCAGGCGCCGGAAGCTGCCCGCGCCTTCGCCGGTGATGAGCCGTCCGTTCCGCTCGACGACATAGAGCCCGTTCGAGGAATGCCAGCGCGCATAAGGCTCGCGTTCGACGATCCTGACGGTGATGTCGTCGGGATAACGGCGCTTGACTTCGGCATCCGCCACCCAGGGAAGCTGCAGGAGACGTGCCCGCGCCGCCCTGAGATCGACGTCGAAGATCGGCTGGCCGTGCTTGAAACCCAACGCCGCCATGATGGTGTCGGCCGAGGTGTGCGAATTGCCGGCAAGATGGACCTGGGCGACGCCGAAACCGGCGCCGGAGACCAGCGCTTCGGCGGCCGTGTTGGTGCGATGTACCGTGCGACCGACGACGCCGCTGGCGAACAGCGCGGCAATCCCGGTCAGAGCGATGGTTGCTACCATCAGCCAGAGGACCGGCCTGCGGGCTTCGAGCATCCGGCGTAGGAAGCGGAGAAAGCGCGAGACGGGATCGTTGCGCAGGCTGCTGCGGCGGCCGAAAGGCTGTTGCGCCTGGCCGCGCGCGATGCCGCGCGAGGGCGTGCGCCCGGTCTTGCCGCGCGCCTTGACCGATTTGCGTTCCTGGTTCACCGGTCGCACGAAGCGTCCTCCACAATCCATCGGCACAGGGCGCGGTAGCTCATGCCGCTCAAGGCGGCCTGTTCGGGAACCAGCGAGGTCGGCGTCATGCCGGGCTGGGTGTTGACCTCCAGCACGACGAGGCGGTGCTTGCCTTGCGTGTCGTCGTAACGGAAATCGCAGCGCGACACGCCGCGGCAGCCGAGCGCCGCATGGGCGCGTTCGGCAAGCTGCATGGCCTCTTCGGCGACGAAGGACGGAATCTTGGCGGGTAAGGTGTGGATCGAGCCTCCGGCCGCGTATTTGGCTTCGTAATCGTAGAATTCGAGGCTGGTGGTGATCTCGGTGACGGCGAGGGCCTTGGAGCCCATCACGGCGACCGTCAGCTCGCGGCCGGGGACGAATTCCTCGACCATCATCAGGTCGCTGAGGTTCCATTTGTCGCTGCCGAGCGCTTCCGGCGGGCGGTTGTCGCCCTTGCGGATGATGAAGACGCCGACCGAGGAACCCTCGTTCACCGGCTTCACGACATAAGGCGGTTCCATCAGATGCTGCTGGGCGGCGGCCCTGCGATCCACCACGATCGACTTGACCAGCGGCAGGCCGGCGGCGCGGAAGGTGTCCTTGGCGCGCTGCTTGTGCATGGCAAGTGCCGAGGCGAGCACGCCGGAATGGGTGTAGGGGATACGCAGAATCTCAAGCAGGCCCTGGACGCAGCCGTCCTCGCCCCAGCGACCGTGCAGGGCGTTGAACACCACATCGGGCTTCGCTGCATTCAGCGCCGCCCCAAGATCGCCCGCGCTGGGATCGATTTCGACGACCTCGAAGCCTTCCTCGCGCAGCGCACCGGCGCAGCCGTGGCCGGATACCAGACTGATCTCGCGCTCCGCGGAGCGCCCGCCGAGAAGCACCGCAACCTTTGTCATGGAACACCCACCCTCTTGATTTCCCATTCGAGCTCGATGTCGAATTTCTCCTTGACGCGCGCGCGGACTTCTTCGCCCAGGGCTTCGATGTCGGCGGCGGTGGCATCGCCCGTGTTGATGAGGAAGTTCGCGTGCAGCTCCGAAACCTGCGCGCCGCCGTGGCGGAGCCCTTTGCAGCCGGCCTCTTCAATGAGCTGCCAGGCCATGCGGCCCGGCGGATTCTTGAAGGTGGAACCGCCCGTCTTGGAACCGATCGGCTGGCTGGCTTCGCGGCGCGCCAGAAGTTCCTCCATGCGGGCGCGCACCGCGGCGGGATCGTCCTTGACGCCTTCGAACACCGCTTCCACGAAGATGAAGTCGTCCGGCACGCCCGACTTGCGGTAGACGAAGCCCATGTCGGCAGTGGCCAGCTTGTGCTTGTTGCCGGAGCCGTCCACGGCCGTCGCCTCGACGAAGATGTCCTTGATCTCGCTGCCGTAGCAGCCCGCGTTCATCTTGAGGGCGCCGCCGATGGTGCCGGGCACGCCGCGCAGGAATTCGAGACCGGCCAGCCCCGCATCGGCCGCCTTGCGCGACACCTGAGCGTCGAGCGCCGCCGCTCCGGCGCGGATGCGGGTTCCTTCTATATGGACCGTACCGAAAGCCGCCGGAAGGCGGATCACCACGCCGGGAATGCCGCCCTCGCGTACCAGAAGATTGGAGCCGACGCCGATGACATGGACCTGGATGCCCGCGGGCCTCGCCGCCAGGAAGGCGGCCAGATCGTCCGCATCGGCGGGACGGAACAGCACCTCCGCCGCTCCGCCGGCGCGGAACCAGACAAGGTCCCTCAGCGCGGCGCCGTAAGTGTAGCTGCCGCGGACCGGCGGAAGCTGATCGCAAGGCCGGGTTTCGCTCACGCTTTGCCCTCCAGAGTCTCCAGTGCCGCCTGCAGGCGGGCCGCCCAACCCGTGATCGAACCGGCACCCAGGCAGACGATGGCCCCGCCTTGCTTGGCATGCGGCGCCACGACGGCTGCCAGATCTTCCTCGCCGTCGACGGTGACGACGTTGCGATGGCCGTGCGCCCGCAAGGCGTCGGCATAGCTGTCGCGGCTGATGCCTTCCAAGGGCTGCTCGCCCGCTGCGTAGACGGGCGCGATCACCGCCAAGTCGGCGTCGTTGAGGCACTTGGCGAATTCGACGAAGGTGTCGCGCAGGCGCGTATAGCGATGCGGCTGCACCACCGCCACGATGGGACCGGCATAGGCCTGGCGCGCGGCCTTCAAGGCGGCGGCGATCTTGAACGGATTGTGGGCGTAGTCGTCGATGATGGCGGTGCCGTGCCACTCTCCCACCTTGGTGAATCTACGGCCCACGCCGCGGAAACTGTCCAGCGCCTTGGCGATGATCTCGTCGGAGACGCCCAATTCGTGCGCCACCGCGATCGCCGCCAGCGAATTCTGCACATTGTGCTCGCCGGGCATCGGCAGGCGAAGCCCTTCGAGGCGGCGTTCCCCGCCCCTGACGCGGTTGGTGAAGTGCACGTCGTAATGCGAGGCGCCTTCCGAGTAGCGCAGATTAACGGCGCGCACGTCGGCCTGGGGCGACAGGCCGTAGGTAATGAGGCGGCGGTCCATGATGCGCCCCACCATCGCCTGCACTTCCGGGTGGTCCATGCACAGCACCGCGAAGCCGTAGAACGGCACGTTCTCGATGAAGCGCTGGAAGGCCTCGCGCAGCCGGTCGAAGGTGACGTAGTAATCGAGGTGGTCTGGATCGGCGTTGGTGACGATAGCGATGGTGGACGGCAGGCGCAGGAAAGTGCCGTCGCTCTCGTCGGCCTCCACCACCACCCATTCGCCTTCGCCGAGGCGCGCATTGGTGCCGTAGGCGTTGATGATGNNCAGCCGCATGATCTCGGCCAGCATCTCGGCGCGGCGAACCAGCGGCAGGCCCTTGAGGCGGGCCGCTTCGAACTCCGCATTGCCGGGCTTCACCGCCGAGGAATAGACCACGACATGGGCGTCCTTGAGGTTGTCGGCGGCGTGGCCGACGCTGACGGGAATACCCATCTTGCGCAGGCGCTTGACGTTGGCGTTGTCGGCGGCGTCCGAGCCCTGAACCTTGTAGCCGAGGTTGTGCATGATCTCGGCGATGCCGNNGCCGATGCCGCCGATGCCGATGAAGTGGATGGCGCCGAAGTCGAGGGGGACGCGCGTGCCGGTTCGCTTGTTCATGCCGCCTCCAGCTTCTCGACCAGATCGGCCAGCCGCTGCGTCGCGTCGGGCTTGCCGAGCGAACGCGCCGCCGCGGCGCAGCGGGCGAGCGCAACGGGATCGGAAAAGGCGTTGGTCAGCATCCCCGCCAGTTTTTCGGGCGTGAAATCCTTTTGCGCCACGCGCCAGCCGCCGCCGGCTTCGACCAGCACCTCGGCGTTGGGTGTCTGATTGTCGTCGAGGGCATGAGGCAGCGGCACCAGGATCGCCGGGCGGCCGATGGCGGCAAGCTCGCTCACCGTGCCCGCGCCCGAGCGCGCGACGACCAGATGCGCCCACGCCATGCGATGCGGCATGTCCTTGTAGAACGGCGCCAGCTTCGCCTTTAAGCCCATCTTCTCGTAGAGCCCTCGGACGGTTTCGAGGTCTTCGGGACGGCATTGCTGCACGAGATCGAGGCGCGATTTGATCGCTTCCGGCAGCAAAGCGAGGGCGGCGGGCACGACTTCGCTGAAAACGCGCGCGCCCTGACTGCCGCCGAACACCAGAAGGTGCAGCCGCCCCGCGGGCGACGGCGTCTCGTAAGGCGCGCCGGAGAGCGCGATGACTTCGGGGCGCAGCGGATTGCCGGTGTAGACGATCTTGGAACCGTCCTTGGGCAGGAAGCGCACCAGCGGGAAATTGGCGGCGATCACCCGCACGTGGTTCATCAGCAGCCGGTTGGCGCGGCCGAGCAAAGCATCCGGCGTCAGGATCGCCGTCGGCAGGCGGGAGAAGCAGGCGGCCAGCATCACCGGCACGCTCGGATAGCCGCCGAAGCCGATCACCGCTCCGGGACCGATGCGTCCGAGCTTGATCCAGGACAGCACAAGGCCCGCCAGAATCTCGAAGGGCGCGGTCAGAAGCCGCAAGAACGAACGGTCGGAGAAGGCCGCGGAGGGCACGATCTCGATGTCGGCGCCGGGAAAAGCGTCGCCGTAGCCTTTGCCGCGCGCGTCGGTCATCACCACAACCGCCTTGCCGCGCCGCCGAAGCTCGCCCGCCAGCGCCTGCGCCGGAAAGAGGTGGCCGCCCGTTCCGCCCGTTGCCAGCACGATCGTCATGGCCGCGCCCTCAGGAAGGGGAACAGCGGCTCGTCGCGGCGCTCGAGCTGCGGACGCCGGCGGATCAGGGCCAGTGCAAAGCCCATGGTCAGCGCCACGGCGAACAGCGAGGAGCCGCCATAGGAGATGAAGGGCAGCGTCATGCCCTTGGGCGGCAGGAGACTGACCGCGACGCCCATGTTGATGAAAGCCTGCAGCGCCACCACGGTGGAAAGTCCCGCGACGGCCAACTGGGCAAATCCATCCTTCGCCTGCTTCGAGCGCAGCAGGAGCCGCACCGTCAGGAAACAGAACAACACGGCGATCAGCGTGCACAGCGCCAAGCCGAACTCTTCGCCCGCCACCGCGTAGACGAAATCGGAGTGTACCTCCGGCAGATTGTACTTCACCGTGCCGGCGCCGGGGCCGACGCCGAACCAGCCGCCGCGCGCGAAGGCCTTCAGCGCCTTCTCCGTCTGATAGACCGCCGAAGAGGGATCGATGAACAGGTCGATGCGGTCTCTGACGTGCTTGAACAGAAAATAGGAGAGCGACCCCAGCGCCATCGTGCCGCCGCCGATCGCCCAGATCCATTTGAGCGCCAACCCCGAGAAGAACAGCAGCGCTGCCCACAACGCCACCAGCAGGAAGGCCTGGCCGACGTCGGGCTGGCCAAGCAGCACCACCAGCGCCGGAAGCAACAGCGCGAAGGTGATGGCGGGCTTGGGTGCCGGCAGCTTCCTGTTCTCGGCCAGGACCATAGCCGCCAGCACGGCAAAACCGGGCTTGAGAAACTCCGACGGCTGCAAGGTGATCCAGCCGAAATCGAGCCAACGCTTGGCACCGTAGGTCTCGTTGCCCACGAACAGGACGGCCACCGAGCCGATCAGCGCGAGGACGAAGACGATCAGCGCCGTTTGCCGCACCTGCATGGGCGTCAGAAGCGAGGTGCCGACGAGAATCGACACCGCCGCCGCAGCAAAAGCGATCTGCTTCGCCGCGAAACTGAAATTGCCTTCGGTCAGAGGTCCGCCGCTGACCGCCGGACTGGCCGCAAAGGCCAGCATCAGGCCGATGCCGATCAGGGCAATCACCGAGATGACGGCAAGACGGTCGACCGTCCACCACCAGTCGGAAAACCCGCCTTTGTCGGTACGGCTGAAGCTCATTTGGCCTCCGGCTGAAGCTTGGCTACGAGGCTGCGGAACGCCTCGCCGCGCTGCTCGAAATCGCGGAACTGGTCGAAGGAGGCGCAGGCCGGTGAGAGAAGCACGACGGGCTCTTTGGCGTCCGATTTCGCGGCGTCCTCGGCGGCGGCGGCGACGGCGGCTTCCAGCGTGCCGCAGAATTCGCTGTCCGCCTTTCCCGATAGAGTGGCGGCGAATTCCTCGGCCGCCTCGCCGATCAGATAGGCCTTGCGGACACGGCCGAAATGGGGTTCGAGCGAGGCGATGCCGCCCGCCTTCGGGCGCCCGCCGATGATCCAATAGATGTCGGGGAAGCAGACCAGCGCGCGCTCGGCAGCGTCGGCATTGGTCGCCTTGGAATCGTTGACGAAGCGCACCTTGCCGATGCGGCCCACATCCTCGATGCGGTGGGCAAGGCCCGGGAAGCTGCGGATGGCCTCGGCGATGGCGCGCATCTCGCGGGCATAGGGCTTGGCCGCGGCATAGGCGAGCGCCGCATTCTGCCAGTTGTGCGCGCCGAGAAGATGCTCCGCGCCGCGCAAATCCATCACCCTTGCGGTGTGGCTGTTCTGCGCGTCGTACAAGACGCCCTCGAGCACGAAGACGCCGCGGCCGAGAACCTTGCCGACCGAGACCGGCACGCAGGGCGCGCCGCCGTTGGAGGTGAGACTCGTGAAAATTGCGGCGCAGTGGGAATCGTCGACGCCCACGATGTTGAGGCCGGTCTTCGCCGTCTGCTTGAGCAGGCGCATCTTGACCGAGACGTAGTTCTCCATCGAGCCGTGGCGGTCGATATGGTCGGGCGTCAGATTGGTCAGCACCGCCACGTCGGGCTTGAAGCCGGGCGACAGGTCGATCTGGTAGGAGGAGACCTCCAGCACATAGATGGTGTTCGCCGACGGCGGCGAAAGCTCGAGCACGGGCTTGCCGATGTTGCCGCCGACCTGGACGTCGAAGCCTGCGAGGATGTGGCCGATCAGGGCCGTGGTGGTCGATTTGCCGTTGGTGCCGGTGATGGCGATGACGGGAACGCCGTGCACTTCGCGTGTGAACAATTCGATGTCGCCGATGATCTCGACGCCGGACTGCCTGGCGCGGAGCACCACCTCATGCGGCTTGGGATGGGTGAGCGGCACGCCGGGACTGAGCACCAGAGCCGCGATCCCATCCCACGGCCAATCGCGCCAGGAGGCTACGGCGGCGCCTGCCGCGCGTGCGGCCTCGCGCAAGCCATCCTTGTCGTCCCAGGCGAAGACCTCCGAACCGCCCGCCTTCAGCGCCTTGACGGCGGCAAGGCCCGAGCGCGCCAGTCCGAAGACGGCCACTTTCCTGCCCGAGAAGACGCGTACCGGGATCACTGTTTCACCTCAACTTCAACGTCGAAAGGCCGATCAGCGCCAGCACCACCGCGATGATCCAGAACCGGATCACGATGGTCGGCTCCCGCCAGCCCAATTGCTCGAAATGATGATGGATCGGCGCCATCCTGAAGACGCGCTTGCCCGTCAGCTTGAACGATATCACCTGCACGATCACCGACACGGTCTCGAGCACGAACAGTCCGCCGACGATGGCGAGGACGATCTCGTGCTTCACCGCCACGGCCACGGTGCCGAGCGCGCCGCCGAGCGGCACCGAACCCGTGTCGCCCATGAACACCATCGCGGGCGGGGCGTTGTACCAGAGGAAGCCGAGCCCGGCCCCGATCAGCGCCGCCAGGAACACGGCAAGCTCGCCGGTGTCCTTGATGTAGTTGAGCTGGAGATAGGTGGCGAACTTCTCGTTGCCGACGAGGTAGGCGATGAGGACGAAGGCGGCGGCGGCGATCATCACCGGCATGATGGCGAGGCCGTCGAGACCGTCGGTGAAGTTTACGGCATTGCCGGCGCCGGCGATCACGAAGCCGCCCACCAGGATGAAGAACCAGCCGAAGGAAATGACCACGGATTTGAGGAAGGGCACCGCCAGCATGCCGCTCTGCGCTTCCGTCTCCACCAGCATGATGAGGTAGGTGGCGAGGAACGCCACGCCGAACTCGATGAGGAGCCGCAGCATGCTGCTGACGCCCTGGGGCGAGCGCTTTTTGATCTTCAGATAATCGTCGGCAAAGCCGAGCAGGCCGTAGCTGACGGTCACGAACAGCACGATCCAAACATACGGGTTCGACAGATCGGCCCACAGCAGCGTCGCCGAGACGATGGGGATGAGGATCAACAGCCCGCCCATCGTCGGCGTGCCCTGCTTCTCCACCACATGGCGCTGGGGACCGTCGGTGCGGATGGGCTGGCCCTTGCCCTGTTTCTTCTTCAGCCAGCGGATGAGCCCCGGGCCGATCACGAAGGCTATGAACAGGGCCGTCAGGATCGCTCCGCCCGAGCGGAATGAGAGGTACTTGAACAGGCGCAGGAACGCGATGTTCTCGGCATGGGGAAGATAAAAAAGGAAATGGAACATCTGCCCCCCTATGCCCCGCGCGCCTTCAAGGCTTCGACGATCACGGACATGCGGCTGCCGTTGGAGCCCTTCACCAGAACGGTGTCGCCCGTTTGCAGCGCGGCGGTGACGGTGGGCGCGAGTTCGGCGGAGCTTGCCGCATAGGCGGCGCGGCGCTTCGCCGGCATTGCGTCCCACAGCGATTTCATCAGCGGCCCGCACAGAAACACCAGATCGGCGGCTTCGAGATACGGCGCCAGACCCGCATGCAGCGCGGCGCTTTCGGGGCCCATCTCCAGCATGTCGCCGAGCACGGCGATGCGCCGCCCCGTAGCTTTCGCGAGCAGCGCCAGGGCCGCGATCATCGAGGTGGGATTGGCGTTGTAGCTCTCGTCGATGACGTCGATGCCGCCGGCGGCAAAGCGCGCGCCGCGACCTTTCAATGCGGTGAATTCCTTGAGCGCCGCGGCGGCGTTCAGCACATCGCCGCCGGCCGCCGCCACCGTGAGCAGCGCGCCCAAAGCGTTGGAGGCGATATGCAGACCCGGCGCGCCGATCCTGGCATCCACGGGCTTGCCCAGAATCTCCGCCTTGATGCGTGCGCCCTCGCCCGCTTCCTCGTAGGCGAGGAGACGGCCGTCGCATCCGGGGATACTGCCGAAGCGCAGGATATGCGTGACGTGGTTCTGCCGGGCGCGGGCCGCGAGCCGTTCGACGTAAGGACTGTCGGCGGGCAGGACGGCGGTGCCGCCGGGCACGATGCCTTCGAAAATCTCGGACTTGGCGTCGGCGATGGCTTCGCAGGTGCCGAAGAATTCCAGATGCGCCGGTGCGACGGCGGTGATCAGCGCCACATGCGGCCGCGCAAAGCCGACCAGGGCGCGGATTTCACCGAAGTGGTTCATGCCGATCTCGAAGACGCCGAACTTCGCTCCGCGCGGCAGACCGGCGACGCTGAGCGGCACACCCCAGTGATTGTTGAGCGAGGCCCCGGATACGTGCGTCGGCCCCAAAGCGCCGAAGGCGAGCTTCAGCATCTCCTTGGTGGTCGTCTTGCCGACGCTTCCGGTGACGGCGACGATAGCGGCATCGCTGCGGGCCCGCGCGGCGCACGCCAAATCCTCCAGGGCGCGCTGCGTATTGGCGACGGCGACGGTGGGACCACCCTCGACCTTCTTCGACACCAGCGCGGCGCCCGCCTTGGCCTTGAACGCCGCTGCCGTGAAATCGTGCCCATCGCGGTTCTCGCCCTTGATGGCAACGTAGAGATCGCCGGGCCGAAGCTTGCGCGAGTCGATCGACAGCCCGCCGACCTCGAAGGGCGCCGAGGCGCGGCCCAAGGTGGCGTTTTCGATCTCGGCGGATGTCCAGCTCATGGCTTATGCTCCGCAGGGCGGCCGCCGAGCTCGACAGCCGCCTTGACCGCTTCGTCGCGATCGGAGAATGGAAAAACCTTATCGCCGACGATCTGGCCGGTTTCATGGCCCTTGCCGGCGATGACCAAAATGTCACCTTCCGCAAGCGCTTCGATCCCCGCCCGGATCGCTGCGGCGCGGTCGCCGATTTCCACGGCGCTTGGGCAGCCCTTGAGGATTTCCGCACGGATGGCGGCGGGCACTTCGCTGCGCGGATTGTCGTCGGTGACGATCAACCGGTCCGCCAGCTTCTTCGCCACGGCACCCATCAGCGGGCGTTTGGCTTTGTCGCGGTCGCCGCCGCAGCCGAACACAACCGCGAGTTTTCCGCGCGTGTGCGGGCGCAGGGCCGTCAGCACATTCGCCAGTGCATCGTCGGTATGGGCGTAATCGACAAAGACCGGCGCGCCCGATTTCGCATAAGCCGCTTTTTCGAGACGGCCGGGGGCACCCTTCAGATTTTCGAGGGCGGCGAACACGCCTTTCACTTCTTCGCCGAGACTGATGGCGAGACCTGCCGCGACCAGCGCGTTGGACGCCTGGAAGGCGCCGACCAGGGGCAACGCAACGGTGTGCGTGCGGCCGTCATAAGCGATCTGAAGCGTCTGACCGTCGTTGCCGACACTACGCGAAACGAGCTTCAGGCCGTCGCCCTTCTCGCCTACGGTGAGAAGCCGAAGTCTGCGCAGCTTGGCGGCAGCGGCGAACTCCTCAGCATGGGCGGCATCCGCATTGACGACGGCCACGGCGTTCTCGCGCGCCAGTTCGCGGAACAGGCGCAGCTTGCAGGCGAGATAGGCCTCGAAGGTCGGGTGATAATCGCCGTGGTCGCGGGTGATGTTGGTGAAGGCGACCGCGGCAATGTCCATCCCGGCCATGCGGGACTGATCCAGGCCGTGGCTCGAAGCTTCCAAAGCGAGATGCTCGATACCATCCTGCTTCAACTGCGCCAGGAGGCGGTGCAGCTCGATGGGACCGGGCGTGGTGTGGTTCAGCTTGATGGTGCCGGTGGGCGTCACGACGCCGATGGTGCCCATGCTGGCGGCGCGTTTGCCGAGCGCCGTCCAGATCTCGCGCAGGAAGACGGTGATCGAGGTCTTGCCGTTGGTGCCGGTGACGGCGGCGACGACAGCGGGCTGCGCGCCGTAGAAGGCAGCGGCGTAGCGCGCCAGTTCGGCCCGCGGGTTCTCGTTCGCGATGAAGGGCACACCCAGCTTCGCAACGGCAGGCCCGATCTCGGGACGGCCGAGCACGGCCGCGGCGCCGCGCGACACCGCATCCGCCACGAAAGCGGCACCATCGGCCTTGGAGCCGGGTATCGCGGCGAACAGAAAACCCTTCTTCACCTCGCGGCTGTCGCTCGCGAGTCCGGCGTATTTCTTCGCCGTTTCAAGGGGACTGTGGCCCACCGCAGGTTTCTTGGAGCCCTGTTCCATCAGGAATTCTCTTTGGCCAGGGTTATGGGATTCAACGGAACCCCGAGCAAGGGCGCTATGCGCGAAATCACATGCCCGGCCAGCGGCGCCGCGGTGTAGCCCGCCAGCGCAAAGCCCGATGTCGCCTTTGTGCCGTGCGGCTCGTCCAGCACCACGAAAACGAGATAGCGCGGGTTCTCGATGGGAAAGACGGCCAAGAACGAAGTCACCAGCTTGTTGTGCTGGTAACCATGCGGACCGGGCTTTTCCGCCGAACCGGTCTTGCCGCCGACATCGTAGCCGGGAACGTCGGCCTTCTTGCCGGTGCCGTCGGTCACCACATAGCGCAACAACGCGCGCATCGTGGCGCTGGTCTCGGGCGAGATGAGCTGTTCGCCGCGCGCGTCGGCCGGATTCCGCAGGAAGGTCGGCGCGATGCGGCGTCCGCCGTTGACCACCGCGGCCACGGCGGAGGCAAAGGACAATGGACTGACCGAAATCCCGTGGCCGAAGCCGATCGTCGCCGTTTCGATGGTGCCCCAATGCGCGGGATAGAGCGGACGCGCCCGCTCCGGCAATTCGCTGCTCACCGTCGACAACAGCCCCATTCTGGTCAGGAAGGCGCGCTGGCGGTCCGGCCCGGAGCGCATCGCGATCTGTGCAGAGCCGATGTTCGAGGATTGTGCCAGCACGTCGCGCGCCATGAGCGCGTCGGGCATGCGTTCGGCTTCGTGGATGGTGAAGCGACCGATCTTGAAGCCGTTGCCGATGGAAATCCACTCGTCGAGGCGAACGGTATGGTTCTCTATCGCCAGCGCGAAGGAGAAGATCTTGAAAACCGAGCCTAGCTCGTAGATGTCCTGCGCCATGATGTTGCGCGAGGCCACGGCGCCGACAAAGCTGCGCGCGTTGGGATCGAAATCGGGCAGCGACACCATCGCCAGGATTTCGCCCGTGCGCACGTCCATCACCAGACCGCCTGCGGCACGCGCACGGAACTCCTCCATGCTGGCCTGGGCTTCATGGGCGACGATGAACTGCACGCGCATGTCGAGCGAGGTGGTCACGGGACCTGCGGCGGCGCGCAGCTTCGGATCGAGGCCAAGCTCCAGACCGGAAACGCCTCTGCCGTCGGGATCGGTGACGCCCACGACCTGCGCCGTCATGCGGCCGTCGGGATAGTAGCGCTTGCCGTTCGGCAGATATTCGAGGCCGGGAAGCTTGAGCAGCGCGACCTTGGCGCGGGCATCGGGCGCCAGCCGCTTTGCCACCAGCACAGAGGGGGAAGCGCCCGCCAGCAATTTCGCCAGCCTCTGTTCGCCGGCGCCGGTGGCAACGGCGAGACCGTGCGCGGCGCGGCGCCGGTCCTTCAGCAGTTTGGGGCGGGCGTAGAGATCGTCGGCCGGAAGGTCGCGTGCGATCAGCTCTCCGTTGCGGTCCACCAGATCGGCGCGCATCGTCTGCGGCGGCGCCGCATGCTTCGGAACCGTCACCCCAGAACGCAGGACCGCGACGTCGAATAGCCTGAGTCCCACCAGGGAAAACCCCAGGACGCAGATTCCCACCCCGATCAGAATACGCCGTTGGAAAACGGTGGTGGGCGGCGTCATCGAGGCATCACATTCCGTTGCGCACCGAAATCTTGAGAATGGGGGTCTGCACGACCGGCGCCTGCGCATTGGCCGTGCGGACGGTCGCAAAGGTATCGTCGCCGCGGCGCGGCAGATCGGTGAGGGAGGAAAGCTGCACCGTCGCCGTGTCGTTCATGCCGAGCGAGGCTTCGGCAAGCCGCTGGATCGTTTCGGGGCCCGCCACCTTCTGCCACTGCGTTTGAAGGATGCTGACCTCGACTTCTTCCGCGGCGATGCGCCGTTCGGTGACGCGCAGATCCTGTCGCGCCACGCGGGTCTGCTCGGAGATGTGGTAGAGGGTCAGGATGGTGAGACCCATCAGCGCCACGCAGAAGAAACTGACGACACGGATCATGGCACTCTCCTAGGCAGCGAGGCGTTCCGCCGTGCGCAGCTTGGCGGAACGGGCGCGGGGATTGGAGGCGGTCTCGGCGTCGCCCGGCCGGCGCGGCTGCGGGCCGACGAGGCGGTAAGAGGTCATCGAACGGGGTGCGGTGTCCGGCGCGTGGCGAGAGGCGTGCGCGGGCTTGCCGTGCTCCACAAGGAACCGCTTGACGATGCGGTCTTCCAGCGAATGGAAGGAAACGACCGCCAATCGGCCTTCCGGCTCGAGCACACGCGTCGCCGCTTCCAGCGCGCGCGACAGCTCGCCCAGCTCGTCGTTCACATGGATGCGCAGTGCCTGGAAGGTGCGCGTGGCAGGATGGATCGGCTGGCGCGCCGCGGCGGGACCGAGCACGCGGGCGACCAGTTCGGCCAATTCTAGCGTGCGATGAAACGGGCGGTCGGCGACGATGGCTTTCGCAATCCGCCGCGCCTGATGTTCCTCGCCGTAACGGGCGATGGTATCGGCAAGCGTCTTTTCGTCGGCGCTGTTGACGAAATCGGCGGCAGACTCTCCCTCGGCGCTCATGCGCATGTCGAGCGGCCCGTCGGCGCGGAAGGAAAATCCCCTCGCCGGCTCATCGAATTGGTAACTCGAAACGCCAAGGTCGAGGACGACGCCGTTGGTGCCCATGACGCCCGAGGAGCGCAGCAGGCTGTCCATCTCGGAGAAGGTGCCGTGCACCAGGGTGAGGCGTCCCGGATAGAGCGCCACGAGCGCTTCGCCGCGGCGGATCGCTTCGGGATCGCGGTCGATGCCGAGCACGCGGCAATCGCAGGCTTCCAGGATGGCGCGCGCATAACCGCCGCCGCCGAAAGTGCCGTCGATGTAATGGGCGCCGTCGCGCAGGTTCAGCGCTTCGAGCACTTCGGCCAGCATGACGGGGACGTGTCCGCTCATGGCGTGCCCGCCCCGCGCGCGGCGCGCGAGCCCGCCAGGCGCTTTTCCTTGATCGGCGCGTAGATTTCGGGATCCCAGATCTGGAACTTCTGCACCAGGCCGACGAACAGCACGCGTTCCTTGAGGCTCGCCGCCTGGATCATCGCGTCCGGCAGGCGGATGCGGCCGTTCTCGTCGATCGGCAGCAAGACGCTTTCGGCCACGATCTGCGAGGCCAAATCGTCGTGTAACTGGGAGAGGAAGGGATCGAGCGCGGCCAGCCGCTCGCTCGTCTTGTCCATCAGCAACTGGCCGAAGCATTCGAGCGTGGGTTCTGCGAAGGATGGGCAGACATAGATGCCGCTGGTGTTCTGTGCGGCCAGGATCTGGCGATAGCCGGCGGGGATGCACACCCGCCCCTTGCTGTCGAGCGTACCAGCTATTGTCGAGATGAATGGCTGGACCGACACGCGATTATCCCCCTAAACCCCTGAGGGAACTAGGCTATTCGCCTATTGCGTGGACTTTCACCCCCACGCCCCTTATGGGACAGTATGGGATAGCATGTCCCAGGATAGGGAGTCAAGAAAAAGTCCAGGAATTTGAGGGGCTTGGCCGTCTACCTCTGGGGTGTGACGAGTCTAGGGCTAGGGCCTCCTGGAACGAATATTGAACACGGTAAGGTTAGGGTAGAGTGTGTAAATAAAGGGTTAAGTATAAAGGGCCTGTTTGTTCTTGGTACGTTCGGAGAATACCGCATGACCGACATCATCGTCCAGCCCATCGGATTCGTGCGCGGCGGGCGCGTTTTGCCGGATGACGACGCCTGGGGCGGCAGCGAAGCCGAGATCGAACTCGATGTATCGCAGTTCGGAGCGGAGGCGCTGGCGGGCCTCGGCGAGTTCTCGCATGTCGAAGTGCTCTTCCATTTCGATGCGGTAAAACCGGAAGAAATCGAAACCGGCGCACGCCGTCCGCGCGGCAATCCCGCTTGGCCCAAAGTGGGCATCTTCGCCCAGCGCGGCAGGAACCGGCCGAACCGTATCGGGGCCACGATCTGCGAGATTTTATCCGTGGACGGAACAACCCTCCGGCTACGCGGCCTCGACGCCATCGACGGCACGCCGGTGATCGACCTCAGGCCGGTAATGACGGGCTTTTTGCCGCGCGGTGCAGTGCGCGAACCCGGCTGGGTCAAGGAGCTGATGGCGAAGTATTGGTAACGGCAGGTTCCGTGGTATAATGCCGCTATGTCTGTGGAAGAACTCACAAAAGCCGTGGCCGAATTGCCGCCTGACAAACTCGCCAAGTTCCGCGCTTGGTACGAGCAGTTCGATGCTGCGTTGTTCGACGCCAAGATCGAACGGGATGCGCACAACGGCAAACTCGATAAGCTGGTCGAGAAGTCAGAGGAAGACTTCCGCGCTGGTCGCTTTCGCGAACTGTGAAGTCTCAAGACGTTCTGTCATCGTAGTCGTCGTGCGAGCCGATCCAGTGCCAACGCATGTCGCCGTCGATTTCCGTGGCGAGCGCGCGGTAGTGTAGACCAACGCGGATACTCCAATATCGGCCGACTTTCTTGAACTGGAGCGATGGATGGCGGGGATTTCCCTTCAGCAGCAAAAAGTTCTTGTCGGCGAGCGCACGAATTTCGGCGGGTAACCGGTCATACAGGTCCCAAAAGCTCGCAGATGCGTAGTGGCGCATTCTTCTTGCCCTCGTGACATTTATTCGAACGTCGTCACTTCAAATCTCGTGTCTACCCTAGGAAGGCTGCGCCGTTCGAGATTTTGTCAAGCGCGAAAGTACAGAGCGTAGAACTCACGGGATGAATCGAAAGGGCCGCGAGTCCCAGCTCGCGGCCCTCAAACTCCCCAACGATAGAATTGTTCTAAACTGTAGCAATCGCCGGGGCGTTGCCAAGCGCGTTTTGCGTCTGCCGGATGAAAGTGACGAAACCCAATACGCTGCGAATCCTGGGTCCCGGCTCACGCTTCGGCCTGACGGCCTCGCTGGCCGGGATGACAGTTTTTATGGAGCGTCAGACGGCCTGTAAGCCGGGTTCTGTCCGCCCGCCGACCGAGACGGGCTGTATGGCCATTCCTCTGGGACGTGAGTCGCCTCACGCCTCTCGCGACCTACCCGGACGGCTATCCGGAAACGGATTACGTGCCGTCCCTATTTGGTCTTGCTCCCGGTGGGGCTTGCCGTGCCACCCTTGTTGCCAAGGACGCGGTGCGCTCTTACCGCACCATTTCAACCTTGCNNCCCCCGGCGGATGTTATCCGTCACCGTGTTTCCGTGGAGCCCGGACTTTCCTCGACGCCTCTTACGAAGCCCCGCAGCCATCCGGCCGTCTGACGCCGTAGTATTATAAGCGCGAGCAAGGCGGCACACCAGCTTGCGCGACAGGTGCGCCCGCAGTGCGGTGATACAGCCACCAGCCTCCGCGATGGACTTCAAGCGTAAGCGCCTTCGGCACCCGGCAGGGCGGAGAATCGGGGAAGCGCCGGATCAGTACGTAATCCCAATCCTCCAACCGATAGTGTTGCCAGATAATGCGCTTGAGATTGCTCGACACGTAATCGGGCGGCAGCCGCAGAATGGGATTGGCCTTGGTCGGGAAAATGCCGCTGGCATGGTGAAAATGAAACTGGCTGGGCAGGATGGTCCGCTCCACAATGACGAGCTTGTCGTAATGGACAAACGGGTGCGAGATGAAAATCCGGCTGTCAGGCTCGACCGGCAGGTAGAGGAGCCTGCTCTCGGCCGGAATTTTCGCAAACACTTCCCGGTATCCGGCTGCCTCGCGCTGGAACAACTGCATGGCGAACAACTCAAGCCCAATTGTTACCGCTGCCGCGAGCGCCGCAACGACGGCGGCGCGCCGCCGCCATGCGGGCGCAAGAACGTTCTGATCGATCGCCATGAACGCAACCAGCAAGACGATCGGCAGCAGCCGGGAATCGACGGCATCGAAAGAGCGCACGCCGTGCGGCAGAACGGCAAAAGCCAGCAGCAATGCCACGCAGCCGTTGCGCAATGCGACAACATGGTGCCTCGGTTCTGCCGATCGCGCTGTCGCCCAGATACCCAGGATCGCCGCGAGCCAGACCAAAATCCCGATCAAGATATCAATTCCGGTTCGGGTCGTCAGGGTCGGGTTGGTAAAAAGACCGAGCTTGTCCAGGATCGAACCGTAGGTCGCACCGAACGGCTCGGCCTGCGCAATGGCACCCGGCGGCAAGCGCGAGCTCATCGTCAGCCACGCGGTGAGCGACAGCAGCAGGAAGGCCGGCAGCAGAACGCGCAAGCGCAGCAGACGCGGCCGGAACGGCTTCGCGGAAAAGACCGTCACCAGCATGATGAAGACCAGCACGCCGAACGCGTAGGCGTGGATCATGACGAGCACTGCCGCGAGCGCGGCGATACCTGCCTCGTTCGCGCGCGCGGCAAGGCCCGCCTCGGCCTTGTTCAATAGAACCATCCACTCCGTCAGCGCCCAGAGCAGCACGGGAAACGACACCAGAAACGGCGACAGCCCCATCTGGGTCATGTATCCGAACGACAATATGAGGGCGACGAAGACGAAAAGCGGGCTGTCGTCGCCATAAAGACGCCGTCTGGCGTGATGCATGGCGAGCGGCAGCGCGACAACCGGGATGGTCGAGATCACCCGCATGGCCGCGAGCGGCCCGACTAGGCTCGCCAAGGCGTCACCGACGAGGCGGTACAGCGGGTAGCCGCCGAAATCGGTGGTCAGCACGAAATACTGCTGCAGGAAATCCGAATTGGGATGACGCATGCGCAGCGCCATCACCCCCGCATGGCCCGGAAAATCCATAAAGGGCGGTGCATCGAAGCACCAGAACACCGCTATCGCGCCCAATTCGAGCAGCGCGAACAAGATCCAATATAATCGCCTCAGAGCAGTTCCCCCTCGAACCCGGCGCACTATACAGGGCCGCCCGTTCGTCCGGAAGATCACTATTCCCGGAGAGCAAAGTCCACCGCCGCCATCGCGTGCAGAGCGGTGGTGTCGAACAGCGGCACGGGACAGTCTTCCTCCATCACCAGCAGGGGCAGTTCGGTGCAGCCGAGCACGACGCCTTCGGCGCCGTTCTCCACCAGGCCCGCGATGATATCGCGCAGGCGCGCGCGGGAGGCCTCGAGGAAGCGGCCCCGCACCAGTTCGTCGAAGATGATGCGGTGGACTTCCCGCGCTTCGGCCCCTTGCGGGGTGAGAAGGTCGAGGTCGTATTTGCTCTTCAGGCGCCCGCGCACCACGTCGGGCATCTCCATCGTGAAGAGCGAGCCGAGCAGGGCGACGCGCGCAACGCCGGCACGACGGATCGCTTCGCCCAAGGGATCGGCGATGTGCAGCAGCGGCACTTTCAGCTCTTTCTCCACGGCGCAGGCGCAGAGGTGCATGGTGTTGGTGCAGATGAGGAGAAAGTCCGCTCCGGCCCGCACCAGACCGCGGCCCGCCTCGATCAGGACCGAGTTCGCTTCCTCCCACTTCGCGGCGCGCTGGAGAACGGCGATGTCCTCGAAATCGAAGGAGTGCAGCAGAATCTTACCGGAATGCGAACCGCCCAGACGTTTCTGCACTTCTTCATTGATGATCTTGTAGTAGGTGATCGTGGATTCCCAGCTCATCCCGCCGATCAAACCGATGGTCTTCATGCGCCCGCTCCCGTTTGGGAAAGACTAGGCGGGCGGCAGGCTCGCGAGTATGGCCGCGCACTCCGCATCAGCCACGCCGTCGATGCATGACGGCCGGAAGTGGCGCTGAAAGGCGGCTATCACCGATTCGAGCGGGGCGTCCGCCTGCGGCGGAACGCCGTAGCCGAAGCGGGAAAGGGCGAGTGCGAACTCCGCGTCCATTCCCCCCACCCGGTCCGGCTTCGCCGTACCGACCTCCCCACGAGGGGGAGGTAATTTTTTCGGCCATACGCCGATGCCGAAGTCGGCGAGGTGTTGCCAGGGGAACAGTTCGCCGGGATCCGTCTTACGTCCGGGCGCGACGTCGGAATGGCCGAGCACGCGGCGAGCGGGAATGCGGTGGCGCTTGACGACGGCGTCGGCGAGATCGATCAGGGCGGCGATCTGACGATCCGTAAACGGAACATAACCGAACTCGTGGCCCGGATTGACCAGCTCTATGCCGATGGAACGGTTGTTGACGCTCGCCTCGCCCGCCCAGAAGGAGACGCCCGCGTGCCAGGCGCGCCGCTCCTCGGCCACATGGCGCCAGACCGTGCCCGCCTCGTCGATGGTGTAATGCGCCGAGACTTTCGCTTCGGGATCGCAGAGGCGCGCCAGCGCCTCCTCCGCCGTCTTCATGCCCGTGTAGTGCAGCACCAGCATGTCGATGCGCGCGCCGTCGGGGCGCGCATCGTGGTTGGGCGAGGGCCGCTCGACGAGTCGCATCAGACGAATATCTTATACGCCACCGTCTCGCCGTCCGAGCGCTTGAGCGAAAACTCCGCGCCCTTTTCGTGCTCGTCCACCAGCGCCTCGAACAGGCGCAGCGCGTTGCGGATGACCTCGGCATAGGAGGCCGCTTCGGTGCGGTCCTTGAGGCGCTGGAGCCGTTCCATCGCCTGCGGCGGCATTTCGAGTTGCACGCGCGTAGTGGCGCGGCCGGGTTCCTCGCCGGCGGCTTCGATGGCGTCGGCCGCGGCGCGCATGGCTTCCGCGCTCATACCGCGGAATCTGCGATGATAATGTCCGTGCATGGTGCGCTCCTACTTGCGGTGACGGCTGAGCAGCGCGGCAAGCCCGATCAGCGCCAGCGCCCCGATCGCCAGATGATGAATGTGCGGCCTTCTGGCCGCGGCATCGTCGATCGGCTCGATGGGATCCTGCCGGCCGAAGCGATCGACCGCCGCGCGGCGGCAGGCGCGCCATTCGGCCCGCATCTGCGCCCGCATGCGCCGCCAGGCCTCATGGCCCTGATCATGGTGCTCCGCGCCGCAGCAGGGGGATTCTTCTCCGGCTTGGCGGGCTTTTTCCTCGTCCAGCGGGAAGTCTTCGCCGACCCCGACGCCGAGTTTGCTCATCAACACCTCCATAATATGTTGAGGTGAATATCATCATTAAATCATCAATGTCAAGTACCGGACGCTTCTCATTCTGATGGGAATATAATCTAAACGTCGATTGCTAAGCGGCTGGGTAAGCCTATGCTCTTTGAGTAGATCGGAAGTTGAATTTCAGGGGTAAAAATTTCGGGGTGGGAATAGGGTCTGAAGATGACGACCTTTCGTGTAGTCACGGGCGGCGAAGGGCGTCCTTTAGGGCGACGAGCCGTGTGGTACGTCGAACGCAGGACCGATGACGGTCACCTCGGAATCGTGGGTCTTCTCTATGAGAAAAAAGGCGATGCGGAAGCCGTCGCAAAGATGCTCAACGACGAGGAGCCGGATTCCTATGCCTAATGGCCCCCGTGGAGACGAGCTTCCCGCCGTCGTGTCATAGTGAATTCCATGCGGGATTTCGCCAAAGCCCTGGCAGGCGGGGACCGGCGCTCGATCGGGCGGGCCGATGCGGCGGTGGCGGCCGTCACCCGGGAGCCGCAGTGCTTCGGTGCGTTGTGGGACTGTTTGAAACATCCCGATCCTCTGGTCCGCATGCGCGCGGCCGACGCGCTCGAAAAAATCAGCCGCACCGAGCCCTCGCTCTTTGCCGCACATAAGAAAGAACTGCTCGGCGGGGCGCTGGACGACGGCACGGTGGAAGTGCGCTGGAACCTGATCGCCATCGCCCCGCGACTTCGCCTGACCGCGCCGGAGGCAAAGAAGTTCTGCGCTTATCTGGATAAGCTGCTGCACACAGATCCGAGCAGGATCGTGAAGGTGACGGCGTTGCAAGCCGCCTTCGACCTCTCCCGGTGTCATTCCGCCGTCTGCGATGCCTTCCATAGGATGCTGGATTACGCGCGCGCATCTTCATGGCCGTCGCTGCGGGTACGTGCCAGGAAATTGTCCGATGTCTCTTGAGCTTTCTCGGCTTCAGCCCGCCGCGCGTTCGGACTGTATCTTCTCGTAGGCGACGTTGATGGCCGCGAGCTTGTCGTTGGCGAGCTTGACGAACTCTTCGGGCACGCCGCGCGCCACTAGGCTGTCGGGATGGTTCTCGCGCACCAGGCGGTAATAGCTGCGCTTGATCTCCTCGTCGTCCGCCTCGTAGCCGACGCCCAGCACCACATAGGGATCGGCCGCATCGGGCGGAAAATGCGAGGCGCGGATACGGCGGTATTCGCCGGGGGCGAAGCCGAAGATGTCGGCCACCTTCTCCAGGAAATCGCTTTCGGCGGGATGCAACACGCCGTCCGCCGCTGCGATCTCGAAGAGGCCGTCGAGGATGTCTTCGAGCACGGCCGGATTGCCCGCATAGAGACGGGCGATCTGCGAGGCATAGGCCTCGTAGCCTGCGGTGTCGTGGCGGGCGAGGTCGAAGAAGCGGCGCACGGCGGCGGCCTCGTCCGGCGGCACGCGGAAGATGCGGTCGAAGGCCTCGACCTCCTCGTCGGTGACGACGCCGTCGGCTTTGGCCATCTTGGCGGAAAGCGCAATCACGGCGATGGTGAAGGCGACGCCCGGATCGCCGTCCGGCGCCGCGTCGCGGTCGAACAGATAATGGCCGGCCACGATGCCGACGGCCGCCCCGAGGGGGCCGCCCATCAACAGGCCGGCTGCGCCGACGCCGATTTTTCCCCAGATGGACATGGGGGCAAGATAGACGGCAAAGTCGGCAGAATTACAACCGACGGAGAAGAAACATGACGACCATCCTGGTGACGGGCGCGAACCGCGGCCTCGGCCTCGAATTCGTCCGGCAGTACGCCGCCGAAAAGGCAGAGGTGATCGCCTGCTGCCGCAACCCCGCCAAGGCCGACAAGCCGGCGGTGCCGGGCGTCAGGGTGATGGAGCTGGACGTCGGCAGCCCCGAATCGGCGGCACGGCTGGCCGAGGCGCTGGGGGGCAAGCCCGTCGATATCCTCATCAACAACGCGGCCGTCTACGGACCGAAAAAGCAGAGCGCCGTCGAGAGCGACTATGAGGGATTCCTCGAAACCTACCGTATCAACAGCCTCGGGCCCCTGATGGTGAGCCAGGCGCTGCGGGCGAATCTCTTGGCCGGGCGCGACAAGAAACTCGTCGTGATCAGCAGCGAGGCGGGATCGATCTCGGATTCCAGCGGCGGGGTGCTTGCCTACCGGGCCTCGAAGGCCGCGCTCAACATGATCTTTCACGGCGTGGCGAAAAGCTGGGCGCGGGACGGCGTCGCCGTCGGCATCCTGCACCCCGGCTGGGTCAAGACCGACATGGGCGGACCCGACGCACCGATCGGCGTGGAAGAAAGCGTACGCGGGCTCCGGGCCCGCATCGCGGAACTGAATCTCTCCAATTCCGGCCGCTTCCTCGACTACAAGGGCGCGGCAATCGGCTGGTGACGTTAGAGTCAGATGTGTTCGGATTGAATCAACCCAACTGTCATCCCGGGCGAAGCGTAGCGGAGACCCGGGAACCACTTTCACGCAAGCGCATGTGTATGAGTGTTGGGGTGGACGGCCCCC